>CAYRXL010000119.1:0-3060 GCA_964428295.1 uncultured Alphaproteobacteria bacterium | reverse complement strand
AAAAAGCCAATACATGCTGTTTACCATGCAAGTAATGGAGGTGTAATTGCTTCTTTCCCAGTTCATGAAGAAGATCACGTTATGTTAATTACGAATAGTGGAAAGATAATAAGGTCTCCAGTAAATGGTGTTAGAATAGCTGGTAGAGTAACTCAAGGAGTAAATTTACTTAGTATAGAAGAACAAGAAAAAGTGATGTCAGTTACAAAAATTAAGTCTAGTATAAAAGAAGATGATAATTAAATTGTTTAGGTAGATAATGAAAGAAAAAATAATAGGTCTATATCCAGGCTCATTTGACCCCATGACTAACGGCCATACTGATATTATAGCAAGGGCTACGAAGATTGTAGATCATTTGTTTATAGGGATAGCCGAAAATGATGAAAAAAAACATTTATTTACATTGTCTGAAAGAAAAGATCTGGTACAGACTGAATTGAAATTGTCCAATAAAATTCCTACTGAAAAGGTAAGTGTTGTAGCATTTAAAGGATTATTGATGCACTTTGCTCAAAAGGTGGATGCGACCGTTATTATTAGAGGGTTAAGAGCCATATCAGATTTTGATTATGAGTTTCAGATGACTGGTATGAATGCAAGGTTGAATTCAGAAATAGAAACAATCTTTTTAATGGCAAGTGAGAAACAGCAATTTATTTCTTCTCGTTTTGTAAAAGAGATTTGTAAGCTTGATGGGGATATAGCTTCTTTTGCACCTGAAAGGGTTTGTAAGGCTTTAATAGAAAAATTTAAGATTTAAAAATAAATTAATTTTATAATATATTTTATTTAATTTATTAATAGAATAGATATACCCATGAATATAAAAGAATTTGATTTTATTTTACCTAAGCATCTTATTGCACAAAAAACCGTGTCACCTAGAAGTAATTCTAGATTGTTGATTGTGAAAAATGGTTTTAAATTTATTGATACAAAGTTTAGAGAAATATTGTCTTATATTGAGCAAAGAGATCTAATAGTGGTTAATGATAGTAAAGTTTTACCAGTGAGACTACTAGGCCATATTGATGATAAAAAAGTTTTAGTCACTCTTCATCTTAAAAAAGAAGATTCTAGATGGTTAGCATTTGCAAAGCCAGGAAAGATATGCAGAATTAATAAAGAAATTATATTTTCAGATTCTATAAGGGGAATAATTATAGGAAGAGAAAAGTATGAGTTAGATATAGAATTTAATTGTTCTAATAGAATACTTGAAAAACATATGATGGACAGTGGGATTATGCCGTTGCCTCCATACATTAAACGGAAAGAAATAGATAGGGATGATTATAGAGACTATCTCACTATTTTTTCAAAAATTCCGGGTTCAGTAGCTGCTCCTACTGCTGGGTTGCATTTTGACAAAAATTTAATCAGTAGAATGAAGAGTAAAAATATAAACATTGCTAGTATTACTCTACATGTAGGTGCAGGAACTTATCTGCCCATAAGAAAAACTGATTTTATGAAGCATAAACTCCATAGGGAAGAGGGGTTTGTATCTAATTCTACTATGGATAGGATAAAACAAACTAAGGATAATGGTGGTAAAATTATAGCAATTGGAACAACTGTATTAAGATTATTAGAGTCAGCTTTTATAGTAAATAATGGACTTAATACCTTTAATGGCTATACAGACCTTTTTATTTATCCTGGATTTAAGTTTAAGGTTGTTGATAAGTTAGTTACAAATTTTCATTTACCAAAATCAACACTTTTTTTGCTTGTTTCAGCATTTGCTGGAAAGAAAGTTATTATGAATGCCTACAAAGATGCTATGGATAAAAAATACAGATTTTATTCTTATGGTGATGCAATGATGATATCTAGGAAATAAAATGATTAAATTTGATATAACCGATAGTGACGGAATGGCTAGAAGAGGGGTGCTAAAAACATATTTAGGTGAAATTGAAACTCCTGCTTTTATGCCTGTAGGTACAGCAGGCACTGTAAAGGGTATGAAAGTTGAGGAACTAGAAGATGCTGGCTTTAGAATGATTCTTGCTAATACCTACCATCTTATGCTTAGACCTGGATCTGAAATTATAAAATATTTAGGTGGACTAAACAAATTTATGTCATGGAACCATTCTATTTTAAGTGATTCTGGAGGGTTTCAGATTATGTCTTTGGGTGATAGAGTTAACATTGATAATAAAGGAGTAACGTTTTCATCACATTTGGACGGTAGTAAGCACAGAATGACTGCAAAAGATAGTATTAGGATACAAGACGATTTAAAATCTACTATTACAATGAGTTTTGATGAGTGTGTTCCTTATACTTACTCTTATGAAGACACAAAAGAATCTGTACATAGATCCATAGCTTGGGCAAAAGAATCAAAAAACGCTTATAAAATTAGGGAAGGATACGGCATATTTGGCATTGTTCAAGGAGGGATGTATCCTGAATTAAGAAGTATTTCATCTTCTGCAATTATTGACATGAACTTTGATGGTTATGCTATTGGTGGGTTAGCAGTTGGGGAGGGACAGAAAAAAATGTTTGTCATTCTAGATAACACAGTTTCTAATCTTCCTGAGTATAAACCTAGATATTTAATGGGGGTAGGTTACCCTTCAGATATTATAGGAGCAGTTAAAAGAGGTATAGACTTATTTGATTGTGTTCTTCCTACTAGGTCGGGTAGAACTGGATTGGCTCTAACTTGGCAAGGGCAATTGAAAATTAGAAATGCTAAATATTCTAATGATGTAAGACCTATAGATATAGAATGCAGTTGTCCTGTATGTAAAAAATATTCGAGAGCCTATCTAAATCATTTAGAGAAATGCTCAGAAATACTTGGTTGTATTTTACTGACGCAACATAATTTATATTTTTATGGGCAACTAATGAAAAAAATAAGATATTTCATTTCCAAAGGCAAATTAAATGATTTAGAAAAGTACATCTTGTAATCTATTAAAATCAATATATAAGTATATATCAGAAACATTTGGAGCCCGTAGCTCAGCGGTAGAGCATTCGCCTTTTAAGCGAAGGGTCCTGGGTTCGAATCCCAGCGGGCTCACCATTTGT
>CAYRXL010000118.1:0-6029 GCA_964428295.1 uncultured Alphaproteobacteria bacterium | reverse complement strand
AACTATCAATGGGAGAAAAGTATAAATTTTTAGTCAAGATTTTACTGTTTTTGGGGGATCTCTTAGTGAGACAAATGCTAAAAAAATCTGTAAAGTTATGGATCAAGCAGTTAAGTTAGGGATCCCAATTATTGGGTTAAATGATTCTGGAGGAGCAAGAATTCAAGAGGGAGTGGCATCTTTAGGAGGATATGCAGAAGTTTTTCAGAGAAATGTATTGGCATCAGGCGTTATACCACAAATATCAGTCATAATGGGACCATGTGCTGGTGGTGCTGTCTATTCACCTGCTATGACTGATTTTATTTTTATGGTTAAAAATAGTTCATATATGTTTGTAACTGATCCTGAGGAAGTCAAAACAGTAACTCATTAAGAAGTTACACATGAATAATTGGGAGGGGCTATGACTCATTCCACCAAGTCAGGAGTAGCAGATCTGGTTTATGAAGATGAGGCATGGGTTCTCTCAGAAGTAAAAAGATTATATGACTACCTTCCTTTATCTAATAAGGAAAAAGGCCCTGTTAAAATAACAACTGACAAAATAAAAAGAGAGGAAATCTCTTTAAATACGCTAGTTCCAGAATCTCCAAACCTACCGTATGATATTAAAGAATTGATAATTAAATTATCGGATGATGAGGAATTTTTTGAAATTCAACCAAATTATGCCGCAAATATAGTTATAGGATTTATTAGAATAGAAGGACATACTATTGGTGTAGTTGCGAATCAACCAAAAGTATTAGCGGGTTGTTTGGATATGAATGCTTCTAGAAAAGGGGCACGCTTTGTTCGTTTTTGTGATTGTTTTAACATTCCTATATTTACTATAGTGGATGTTCCAGGTTATCTTCCAGGTACTGAACAAGAATATAACGGAATAATAAAACATGGAGCTAAGCTACTTTATGCCTATGCAGAAGCAACTGTACCTAAAGTAACATTAATAACCAGAAAGGCTTATGGTGGAGCATATGACGTGATGTCATCTAAGCATTTGAGAGGAGATTTAAATTATGCATGGCCAACTGCAGAAATTGCTGTTATGGGAGCCGAAGGGGCAGTAAAAATTTTGTATAAGGAATTAGAAGGTAAAGAGAGAGAAAATAAAACAACAGAGTATAAATTGAAATTTTCAAATCCTTTTATTGCTGCTAGCAAAGGATATATTGATGATATAATTAAACCTTCTCTTACTAGGTATAGAATAGCACGGGCTTTTAAGTTATTGAGAGGAAAAAAATTATCTAATCCTTGGAAAAAACACGGGAATATACCCTTGTAATATATAAACAAAAATTATGATTAAAAAAATATTAATCGCAAATAGAGGCGAAATAGCTTTGAGGATAGCTAGGACGGCAAGAAAGATGGGAATTGCTACAGTTGCAATTTATTCAGAGCAAGATGCGCGTTCAAACCACGTAAAATTTTGTGATGAATCTTATTCTTTGGGTAGTGACTTACTTGCAGAAAGCTATTTAAATATAGGAAAAATTGTTGAAATAGCTAAAACTTCATCGGTCGATGCCGTCCATCCAGGATATGGATTTTTATCAGAAAATTATATATTTGCAGAAGAATTAGAAGCCAATAACTTAATTTTTATTGGACCACCATCTAAGTCAATTAGAGATATTTTAGATAAAATACAATCTAAAATAATAGCTAGAAAAGCAAATGTGAATTGTATTCCTGGGTTTGATGAAATTGTAAAGGAAAAAGATACTGCTATACGGTTGGCCAATGAAATAGGTTATCCAGTAATGATAAAAGCATCATCAGGAGGAGGAGGAAAAGGAATGCGTATTGCTTTTAATGATGCCGAGTTAACCAAAGGTTTGATATCAGCTAGAAATGAATCTTTGACAGCTTTTGGAGATGAAAGAATCTTTATAGAAAAATATATAGAAAATCCAAGGCATATAGAAATACAGATTGTTGCGGATAAGAAAGGAAATACAATATGGTTGGGAGAAAGAGAATGTTCTATACAAAGGCGGCATCAAAAAATCATTGAAGAAACACCTAGCCCATTTGTAGATGAAAATTTGAGAAAACTAATGGGAGATCAAGCCGTTCGTTTGGCAAAATCCGTTAATTATTTTTCTGTAGGAACTATTGAATTTGTTGTATCTGAAGATAAATCTTTCTATTTTTTAGAAATGAATACTCGTTTGCAAGTAGAACATCCAGTTACTGAAATGACACTAAACCTTGATTTAGTAAAAATGATGATAGAAATAGCAGAAGATAAGACACTTAAACTTGAACAGAAAGATCTTAAGATAGATGGTTGTGCAATAGAGTGTAGAATATGCGCAGAAGAACCGATAAAAAACTTTTTACCCTCCGTAGGAAGAATTACCAGATATTCTGCTCCAACTGAAAATTATAGTCTCAGAATAGATTCTGGATGCGAAGAAGGTAGTGAAATTTCTATTTATTATGACCCATTGTTAGCTAAGTTAATAACTAAGGGTAAGAACAGAGAAGATGCTATAATTAAGATGTCTGATGCATTAGATAAGTTTGTTATCAATGGAGTAAAAAATAATATAATATTTTTGAGTTCTTTAATTAACAGTTCTCGATACAGAGAAGGAAAAACAAATACTAATTTTATAACTGACGAATACCCTGATGGATATAATGCAGTACCTGCAAGTAAAAGTATATTTCAAACTATGGCTTTTAGTGCAATATTTGCTAATGCTCTTGATGTTATAAATTTTAGTAAAGATCTAAAATTAGTGCTAAAAAGTTGGGTGGTTTGCTTCTTTGGAAAAAAAGTTGATTTAAGATTGGATAATATAAAAGGGGAAATAATAAGTGTTTGCTATGAAAAAGAAACAAAAGAATTTTATTTCCATTGGGACACAATTTTAGGATTAGCCTATATAAGAAGAACTGATCACAAAAAGACAAAAATTGTAAAAACTAAGAAGGTTAATGGATCATATCAAGTTGGTCATTTAGGGGCTAATGCTGTTGTAAATGTGTATGATAATGAAGACTATAATATTATAGCCTTATTACCAGAAAAAAAACACTTATTTGGAGCCAATCAATTAAAATCACCAATGCCTGGTAGAGTAGTGTCTATAAATGTAGAAGTTGGGCAGAAGGTTGAAGTGGGTGATGATTTAATTGTGTTGGATGCTATGAAAATGGAAAATATATTAAGGTCAGAAACTGAAGGGATAATAAGTGAGATATTAGTAAAAGTTAATGATATAGTTTCAACTGAACAGGAGTTGATATATTTTAAGCTGAATTAGAAGTTAAGAAAATATCATTGATTTCTTAAAAGTATTTAAAAAAGCTGTGTCAACTTCATTTAAAGATACTTTCTTACCGAGATCTTTTATTGAGGTCATTTCAACGTTTTTAATTCCACAAGGGTTAATATTCGAGAAATGTTTTAAATTGCAATTTATATTTAAAGATAATCCATGTAATGATACTCCTCTACTTATTCTGATTCCAAGGGAGCCTATTTTTTTCTCTACTCCTCTATTATCTACCACCCAAACTCCTACTCTTTCTTTTCTTCTTTCTCCCTTTATATTGAAGTGCTTAAGAGTATCTATCATCCATTGTTCAATGTTATGTACAAAACTTCTTACGTCATAATTTCTTTTTTTTATATCTAACATAATATATATAATTCTTTGTCCTGGTCCATGCCAAGTTAGTTTTCCTCCTCTATTTGTTTTATAAACAGGAACGTTCTGAAAGTTTTCTCCTGAAATATTTCCACTACTCGTACCAGCAGTGTAAATAGAACCATGTTCTAGAAACCAAATTTCTTCCTTAGAATCCCTAGTATTTATAAGTTTAACTTTATTTTCCATATAAGAGACTGCCTTAGAATAATCAACAAGATTATTACTTTTAGTCCATTGAATATCGAGCTTTGATGGTTTCTTTCCTGTCATATTTAAATTAAATAAATAAAGTATTTATTAAAAAGTATTTTAACCTAATATTGAAAAAGATACAATTTAGTATAGAAAGAAAATGATTAATATAAATATTGATAAAGAGCGAAAAAAAAAATCGTATGTTTTATCTAATAAGGGTCAATTAGGTATTACACCAGAGTTTGTCAATAAAGTAACTTTTGAATTGGACAGCGAAAATAATGACTTATTGTGTTCGCTTTTAATATCTCTTCATCCTGCAGACTTAGCTGATTTAATAGAAACACTTAATGAAGACTGTAGGATTAAAATAGTAAAGGTACTAGGAAATAACTTTCCGCCTGAAACTCTTCCTTCTATGAATGTTCCAATACTTACTGGAGTATTGGATCTCATACCTAAGGAATTATTGGTGAATTTTCTATCAGAACTAGAAAGCGATGATGCAACCTATGTTTTAGAAATTTGTGAGGGTAATTTAAGAAAGGAAATTATATCTAAACTTTCTAAAGAAGATCAAAAGCTTATAAAGAAATCTCTAAATTATGATGAAGACTCTGCAGGAAGGTTAATGCAGACAGATTATGTGTCAGTACCTGTAAATTGGACTATTGGTCAAGTTATAGATTATTTGAGAGAGTCACAATACATACCAGATGAATTTTACTCTCTTTTTGCTGTAGATTCTAGACATGTGCCTGTAGGGACGGTTCCTCTTCATAGGGCCATGAGAACTCGTAGAGAAATTTATATTTCAGAAGTTATGACTAAAGAACCTAAAATAATTAAAGTAAATACTAATCAAGAAGATATAGCATTCTTATTTGATCAGTATGAACTTACCTCTGCTCCTGTCGTGGATAATAGAGGTAGGCTAATAGGTATGATAACAATTGATGATGTAGTTGATGTAATAAGGGAACAAGCTGATGAAGATATATTAAAACTTGCAGGTGTAAAAGCAGAAGGAGATATTTACTTAGCTGCATTTCAGACAGCCAGAAACAGATTTGGATGGTTAGCAATAAATCTATTAACAGCAGTATTAGCATCAATTTCAATAGCTTTTTTCTCAGGAACTATCAAAGAATTGGTTTCTTTAGCTATTCTTATGCCTATAGTAGCATCTATGGGAGGTAATGCAGGAACTCAAACTTTAACTGTTGCAGTAAGGGCTATGGCAACTCGGGAACTAACTGCAACCAATTCTTTAAGAGTTTTTGGAAAAGAAATAATAGTAGGAACGTATAACGGGATTTTTTTTGCTGTTATTATAGGAATAATAACTGGAATTTGGTTTGGAGATGTTTTGTTAGGACTAATTATTGCATTTGCTATGTTATTTAACTTAGTTGTAGCTGGTACTTTTGGAGCTGCGATACCATTACTATTATCTTATTTTAAAGTAGACCCAGCAGTAGCCGCAACCGTATTATTAACAACTATAACGGATGTGATCGGATTTATGGTATTTTTAGGATTGGCAGAAGTATTTTTAGTTTAATTAGATTATTTTTAGGAAGGAACTTTAATGATACCAAATTATCCACATAAGTTAAACTATGGTTTAGGTGAAACTATAGAATTATTGAGAGATAACATTGCTCATTTTACCTTAAAAGAAATTTCCCCACTTGCAAATCAGATTGATAAGTCAAATAATTTTCCAGGCAATTTATGGAAGAAAATGGGAGATATGGGATTGCTGGGTATTACAGTAGAAGAGGAATATGGAGGTAGTGGACTTGGCTATTTAGCACATATGGTTGCTATGGAAGAGATTAGTAGAGGTTCTGCATCTGTGGGACTTTCTTATGGAGCTCATTCTAATTTATGTGTTAATCAAATAAGATTAAATGGTAATGATAACCAAAAAAAGAAATATTTAACAAATCTTATATCTGGTGATTTTATTGGAGCTCTAGCTATGAGTGAACATAATGCAGGATCAGATGTGGTAAATATGAATCTGACAGCTGCAAAAATAAAAGATAGGTATGTAATTAATGGATCGAAAATGTGGATAACAAATGGTCCTGATGCAGATGTCATCGTTGTATATGCAAAAACTGATAAAGAAGCAGGATCTAAGGGGAT
>CAYRXL010000117.1:0-6050 GCA_964428295.1 uncultured Alphaproteobacteria bacterium | reverse complement strand
CACAAATCAACAGACTCAATGAAATCTATAAAAATGGCTTGAAAAATGGTCTTAACGATATCGAGCTGTTAAATAAAAATGATACTTATGCTTTGGAACCAGATATTAATGCTGTAAAAGCTATATTGTGTAAATCTTCTGGCATAATCGATAGTCATAAATTTATGCTTTCTCTTATAGGAGAATCTGAAAAAAATGGGGCATTTATCTCCTATAATTCTATATTTCAGAATGGAAAAATATTTGAAAATGGACAATTTTTAATTTATGTCAAAGACAAACATTCGGGAAAAATCACGAAAGTTAAAACCAATATATTAATAAACTGTTGTGGCACAAATGCTCAAAAAGTAAGTTTAAATATTAAAGAAATACCTAAATCAAGCATTCCTGGCCAAAAGTTAGCCAAAGGTAATTATTTTTATACTAACTCTAAGATTAACTTTAAACATTTAATATATCCTATCCCTGAAAAAGGAGGCCTTGGAATTCATGTAACTCTGGATATGGCAGGGCAATGTAGGTTTGGGCCAGACGTACAGTGGGTAAATAGCATACGCTACAATGTAGATGTTAAAAGAAAGAATCAATTCATAGAATCAATCAAAAATTATTGGCCAAAAATAGAAAAAGGATCACTCATACCAGCTTATTCGGGAATAAGGCCAAAAATATTAGTAAAAGATACCATTTATGATGATTTTTTGATATCTGATTTTACAAATCATAATATAAAAGGATATATAGCCCTATACGGAATAGAAAGCCCCGGGTTGACATCATCTCTATCTCTAGCTTCAGAAATTAGTAATAAAATTAAAGTGTTTTAACTACCTTCCACCCGAAACATCAATTATTGAACCATGTACATATGATGAACTACCAGATAATAGCCACATTACAGCATCTGCTATTTCATTCGGTGTCCCCCCTCTTTTAAGTGGAATTTGATTCGCTAAAGAGTCTACTCTTCCCTCAGGGTTAAGATCAGTATCTATCAATCCTGGTCTGATTGCATTTACTTTAATTCCATGTTCTACACATTCATGAGCTAAACCAATAGTAAAGGTGTCTATTGCTCCTTTTGAAGCCGCATAATGCACCCAAGTGAATGGATTGGCCAATTTTGCTGCAACTGAAGAAATATTGATTATGGATCCTCCCCTTCCTCCTTTCTTGGTACTCATAATTTTTATAGCTTCTCTAGCACACAAAAAGTATCCATTAATGTTTACATTCATAACCCTATTTAAAATCTCAGACGATACATCCTCTATTAAACTAATTCCTCCCGTAATAGCAGCATTATTAACTAAGTCAGTGATAACTCCATATTTACCGAGAGCTTCATCAAACATTCTATTTATATCTTTTTCTATTCCTGTGTCAGCTTGAATAGAACAAGCCTCACCACCTTCTTCATTAATCATATCTACAGTTTTATCTGCTGCTTCCTTATTATAAACATAATTAACAATAACTTTATAATTAGCTTTTGCTGCTTTGTGACATATAGCAGACCCTATGCCTCTTGACCCTCCAGTTACTATCAAAACTCTATTCATAACTTTATTCCTATATAAAATAATTAAACTAAACTATAAAAATATAATAAATAATAATATATTTAGAATAGATAATCTCAACAAACACTTTATATAAGAATTATGAGTAAAAAAACTAAAAATTATAGAATAGCCCTTACTCTTGGTGATCCAGGGGGAATAGGCCCAGAAATAATATCTAAGGCTATAAGATTTTTTTCACGAAAAAAGTTTCCTATTGTATTTAATATTTTAGGAGACATAAAAGCTTTTAAAAAAGCAAGTGTTTTAGCTAATTTAGATTTAAGAAATGAAAATATATCTAACTGTATAAACTTCAATAACACCAACTATATAGCTAAACCTGAACCTACAGAAATAGGTGGGCAGATATCTTACGATTCTATTGTTTCTGCATGCAAATTAGTAAATGAACGCAAAGTCGATGCAATGGTAACGGGACCTATAAGTAAAGAATCTCTGCATTTAGCTGGCCATAATTACGATGGTCACACTGGTCTCTTAGCAAGCATATATGAAAAAAAAAGTCCGGTATTAATGCTTGCAAATAAGAGATTCTCTACTGTACATGTTTCCACTCACGTTTCTTTATTAGAAGCAATTAAAAGAGTAAAAAAGAATAGAATCCTTGAAGTGATAAAACTTGGAAGTGACTACTTAAATAATATTGGTATAAACAAAATAAAAATAGGAGTATGTGGATTAAATCCTCATTCAGGTGAAAATGGCTTATTTGGAAGTGAAGAAATTCAAGAAATCAAGCCAGCCATTAATAAAGCTAAATTGATGGGAATGAACATTGAAGGACCAGTATCTAGCGATGTACTATTTAAGGATGCTATTTCAGGGAAATATAATCTAGTCGTAGCTCAATATCATGATCAAGGCCATATTCCAGTCAAGTTAGTGTATTTAGATAGCACAGTAAATATTAGCTTAGGGTTACCAATAATAAGAACTTCAGTTGATCATGGAACTGCTTTTGACATATCTTGGAGAAATAAAGCAAATATTAAAAATATGGTCGTATCTATCCTTTATGCTTGTCGTATGGTATCTTTAAAAAATAATAGGGTTAATAATGAATAATTTTTCTAAAAAAATAGCTATGGTGACTGGCGCTGCAAGTGGCATAGGACTCGCAACCGTAAGAAAACTTGTTAACCTAGGTGCTCAAGTATCAATGCTTGACCATGATAAATCCACTCTGGAAATAACCAAAAATGAGTTTGAAGAAAAATGTATACAAATAACATGTGATGTAACAAATGAAAAAGAGGTCATAAAAAGCATTGAAAAAACTGTATCTAGCCTAGGTAAAATTGATATAGTTTTAAATAGCGCTGGAGTAGCAGGAAATAATTCAACAATAGAAAATATGAATATAGAAGAATGGAAAAGAGTACTAGATATCAATCTCACCGGAACATTTATAGTATGTAAACACGTGCTAAAAATAATGAAAAAAAACAATTATGGTAGAATTATAAATATAGCTTCTGTTGCAGGAAAAGAAGGAAATCCAAACGCTGGTCATTATAGCTCTTCTAAAGCTGGAGTCATTGCTTTAACAAAGTCTCTAGGTAAGGAACTTGCAGAAACAGGCATATTAGTCAATTGTATAACACCTGCAGTGATAAATACAAATATGTTAAAACAAGTGACAAAAGAGCATAAAGAGTATATGAAAAACAAAATTCCTTTAGGAAGGATTGGAAATGCAGAAGAAGTTGCCTCTATGGTAGTTTGGCTTGCCTCCGATGAATGTAGTTTCTCAACCGCAGCTGTGTTTGATCTATCTGGAGGAAGATCTACATATTAATTTATTATATATTTAAATTAATTACTTTGTTACTATTTACATTACTTGCTAATAGAGTTATTAGTATAAAGTTATTAAATTATATGTACTGTTGGAGTCTGATAGTTATGATACAAAAGATACTTTTCAATATATCAAAGATGATTGCGGCTATAAGTGTAATGGCACTTCTGGCTGCTTGTGAAACACCTCAATCGGCTTCTTCTGCTGCAGATACACTTGCTGCAATAGAAGCAGTAAAAAGCTCAGCAGACCAAGCAAATGCAGCAGCAGCAGAGGCGATGGCCAAAGCAGCAGCAGCTGAAGGCGCTGCTAATGAAGCAAAAGAAGCCAGAAGGATAGCGGAAAGAGCAAAGCTTATGGCTGAACAAAACAAATCAGCCCTGAGAGCTCTGAATGATAAATTAGATCGAATGTTTAAAACCATGTCGAGAAAATAAAAAGCTATATTGGTATAGGGTACACTTGTAGTATATACTCTATACCAATTTCAGTGCTAAATAAGGTTTAGTTCTTCTCTCTCATGACCGAGACAGGTAGTCCTCTGCCTTGCATAACTGCTGATACTACAAGAGACCAGTCTATTTTATTGATTTCTATACCTGCAACTTCTTGAATAACTTTTGCAGCTTCAGGAAGAAGTGTATTTCTTGGGGCAAGTTTTACTCCTTCCTCCATTCCATATTCATGCATGATATGTACCTCAACATAAAGCTTATCATCCCTCCATCCAGCCTTAATAGGTTGGTCAACAATAGTTACAGGTGTCTCTAAACTAACCAAGTTATATAATTTTTCTATTCCTTCAGGATATAATCTTATACAGCCGTGACTTACTCTCATGCCTACTCCCCACGCTTTATTAGTTCCGTGTAGTAAGTATGATGGCATGGATAAATATATAGCATGATCCCCTAGAGGGTTATCAGGTCCTGGGGGAACCACGGGGGGCCAGCTCGGATCCTCTTCTAATATTGACTTAGGAACCTTCCAATAAGGTTTTTCTTTTTTTCCTGTTACATGTGCTTCACCCAACGGGGTCTCCCATCCATTCCTTCCTACTCCAATTGGAAATGTTAGAATTTCTGATGTTCCATTTTTGAAATAATATGCCCTAAGATCCGCCAAATTAATCACTATCCCTTCTCTTTTAGCTCTGGGTAATATATGTTCCGTAGGAAGTAAAATATCTGTTCCATGTAGAACCAACCATGGGTCTACAATATGAGGATTTGATGACAACACTTCAGGAAAAGACAAATTATATTTTCTTGAAATATCTATTAAAGTTTCTTCACTTTTACTAGTATAATATTCTATATTTCCAATAATATCGCTATCTGTATAATCTTCTGAAATACAGCTAAAGTTATACAAAGATAGCATGATAACTAGAACTAAACTTAGGATAGACATATGAATATTAAAACCTACATTAGAGATATACCTAATTATCCTCAAAAGGGCATAATTTTTAAAGACATAACAGTTCTTCTAAAAACTCCAAATGCATTTGCATACGTTATAAATATACTATCTGCAAGATATATGAAAGCAAAAATAAAAAAAATTGTAGGAATAGAGTCTAGAGGTTTCATATTTGGTTCTGCCCTAGCCAATAAACTAAACATAGGATTTGTACCTATAAGAAAATCAGGGAAACTTCCATATAAGAAATACAAACAAAAGTACTCTTTAGAATATGGAACGGATGAAATAGAAATACATAAAGACTCTGTCGAAAAAGACGAAAAAATAGTTTTGATCGACGACTTAATAGCTACAGGAGGAACAGCTCTAGCCTCATTAAAATTATTAGAAAAATTAAGCCCTAATATCTACGAATGTGCATTTGTGATAAACCTCTCTGAATTAGGTGGTCTTGATAGGATTAAGTCTACAAAAACTAACACTTTTTTTATCACTTCATACTAATTTTGTTTCTTTTGTTTTATATTGACTAAATCAGAAAACTTTTTATTTAATTGATCATAAGTTGTAGAACTGACTTCAAAAGCCCATTCATTTGTAGAAATATTTATTTTATCCACTTCTAACTCTACATCTGCTAAAGATGGCATCTCAGGCAAACCAATTATTTTTCCACTATCATCATCTAACTCCTTTCTAATTTCAGGAGCATACAAACTGCTGAACTTTAGCCAATTCTTTTCGTTGTAAGTATAAGCTTTAATGTTTACGATTAAACCATCAAAGGTCTTAAAGAAAGCCTCAAACACAGGATCTGATGTATCTAATTCTTTTGCTAAAATTATGTCTAAAATTTTAATTCTATCTAGTGCAGATGCCAACTCATTCGGTATATATGGATTTGTTAGTTCATAATTATCTGGTATTGATTTCATCTTAAAATTTTGTTGATCATAAGATTCTCTATATATCTCAATGTCATTTTTATCTTTATTTGTAATTATTAAATTCTGAATTCTCCATCTAGCGATTTGTACTAATGAATCCTCTGTCCAATTGATCTTATTTTTTTCTAAAACAAAATTATCCCATATCAACCAAGTTTGTTTAGAGTTATATTTTCTTACGTATTTTGTATCTTTATTACCCCCTACTTTTCCTTTAATTCCCACTAATAAATCAGCAATTAACTTATCATTGATTGAATTGAGCAAGAGAGCTAAAGAAGGGAA
>CAYRXL010000116.1:530-6067 GCA_964428295.1 uncultured Alphaproteobacteria bacterium | reverse complement strand
ATAATAAGTATTATTACTCCAATAAGCAGTGACCACACAGAATTTTTGGGTTCTAGCATTAGTGCTATAACAAAAGAAAAAGCTGGGATAATAAAAAAGAATGTTCCCATTATATCAGGAAAGCAGACATCTACTGCAAGCAATATAATTAAAAATACTGCTAAATTTTTCAACGCCAAATTGTACGCTCAAAACTATGATTGGAAAAGAAAAGAAAATTTTCTAATATATCAAAAAACTCGAATAAACTTATCTAAGTGTGGTCTACTAGGGGACCATCAATTAGATAATGCAGCACTAGCCGCAATGTGCTGCCTTATCAACCCAAAACTACATACAAATAAATTAAATATTGAAAAGGGAATAGAGAAAGCTAAATGGCCCGGAAGAATTGAAAAACTTAAAGGAAGCATAGCTACTAAGTTTTCAAATTTAGATATATGGTTAGATGCAGCCCATAATCTCTCCGGAATAAAAAGCCTTCTGAGGTGGGCTTCAAAAGTAAAAATCAATAATATATTTATTATTGTATTGGGTAAAAATAAAAGTGCACTCAATATTTTAAAAGAAATCAATAAAATCAAACCTTCTAAGTTAATTTTTATAAGTTTGGAAGGTTCAGAATTTTATAGTCCTTCAAAATTAATGATTATATCTAAAGAATTAGGAATCAAGGCAAGCCTTAATAATAATATTATTGAAGCATTAAACTATTGCTCCAGTTTAAAGTCAAAAAATAGAATTATTATCAAATGGTCAATCTATTTCATCGCAAAAGTTTTGTCATTAAATTAAAAAATTAATAATTAATTTTCTCTTCTAACCAAGTGTTTAAATCAGGTTTAGTCATATATCCTGTTTTAATTTCATTTACTTTTCCATCTTTAAATAATATCAGAGTTGGTATTCCTCTTATATTATATTTAGTAGGAGTTTGAGGACTTTCATCTATATTAAGCTTCACTATTTCTATCTTTTCTTTAAAAACTTCGGATATTTCTTCTAAAACAGGACTGATTTGTTTACAGGGAGCACACCATTCTGCCCAAAAATCGCACAAAACAAAACCATCACTTTTTAAAACATTTCCTTCAAAATTAGAATCATTTACTTCCTTTGTAGACATTTAATCTCCATAAATAAGATAAAAAACTATACTAAGCTTTTTCATATTTTTTTTCAATCTCTTCTATAAAATGGTTAAGATCTTCAATTCTTTTTATTCCTTCTATATCATTTTCTTTGTCATAATTATCCCTGAGATCGTCAATTTCTTTATAAGCCTTCGTAATAGTGTTCCATTTCTCATTATTAGTACTTAGAATTTTCTCAGCTATGTTACGATTCACTTTATTATATATATCTTTAGGCAATAATTCAGGATTTTCTTCATAAAGAAGTTTCTCAGCAAAATAATAAAACCTTTCATCTTTAAAGTTTCCTGCTATAGAAAGTTTTTCCTCCCATCTTGCATCATGAAATTTTTTCATGATTGCTTTATCAAAATCAGAGGCAAAGTTATTATACAAAGTTTCCTCCGCAAAAACATCTAATTGTGAAATGTTATGATATTTATCAGAATCATTGTTTTCTATAATAGAAACAATTCGCTTTTTAAGATTATTGTTGTCGTGAATCTTACGAGCCCTATTTAACAATTCTTTTTCGCCTATATCCATATATAAATCTAATTTAGAAAAATGATTAAATTTTAATAAAATAGGATGTTTATTAGCTTTAACTACTCTGATAACCTTAGGGCTTCTTAACAATATTTTTTTTAATTCCTCATCTGATAAGTTGACAAAATCACTGGGATCGTTTTTTAAATCAAAGCACAATATCCAATTATAGCTTGGATGATAATCAATAAACTGAACAACAAATCCTTTAACTTTTCCAAATATATTTTCTGTTGTACAAAATACTTTCTCAGTTTCTACAAAGTTTTCAGTGTTAATTTTATTACTAGTCTGCAGACATTCCTCCCAAAACTTTGGGGATTTCATTTTAATTGATTTTAATAACTCTGAGGTAGCCAATGCATCTCCTAAGGCATTATGCGCTTCAAAATCAACTATATCATTTAAGGGTGCCAATTTATCAAGCTTAAAAGTTGGATTTCCTTTTTCGTTTAAAGTAACTTTAATAACATGAGAGTTGTAAATACTACTAGCTCGAACAATACTTAAACAATCTCCCCTCATATTACCCTTTTGAGTAGTTACATATGGCTCCATCAAAGACTTAAACAAAGAAAATCTTAGAACTTCCTCATCAAATAAAATTGAGTTATAGCCTATGAATACTGCAGGACTCCATTTTTGAAAATGTTTTTTGACAAAATTCATCAAACCATAATGCGATAAATTATTACTTTTAAGGTCTCTTACTTCCGTCTTATTTACCATTATAGCTTTTGGATAAGGTACTATCCCTGGTTTTAATTTACATCTATAGTCAAAACGTTCAATCTCAAGCATTTGGTCGTTTAAAACTATAGCGCCTATTTGAATGATTTGATCCCAATAAGGCGAACGTCCAGTGGTTTCAAGGTCATAAATAATAAAATTCACTATATTAGGTTTCCATAACTAGCTTTTTCAAAAATGTCTGAGCCTTCAATTTATCTTCGGGAGTTCCTATATGCAACCAATAACCGTCATGCATAATAGCATAAATTTTTTTTTCTCTAATAGCGTTATCATACAAAATATTTAGTGAAAATTTTTTAGTTTTTATTTTACTAAATATCCTAGGATGTAAAATTTGCCACCCTGTAAAAACAAACGCTTCTTCATTATTTCTCAAATTTCTATCTATACGATAAGGAGGGCGATTAGTTAACAATTTAAAATCTCCTATGCCATTATAACCTATACATTTTTCTCTAGAATTCAAAAGAAGTAATATGTCCATAGAATTATTTTTGTAAAACTTAAGTAAATTATTTATCGGATTACCGCTCGGACCATCAAGTATTATACAATCCCCATTAATGACTAAGAATCGTTTTTTAGGTAACAAATTTAATGCTGCCTTTATCCCTCCTCCAGTCTCCAATCTTTCTTCTTCTTTAGATTCGAATATTTTCGGGGTTTTTTTTAGAGAATTATGGTGGTTTATGAAATTTTTTATTTTATGAGATAGATAATTTGTATTTACTACACATTTTTTAATCTTAGCTTCATCTAGTTTTTTTAATGTTTTTAATAAAATTGGCTCTCCTGTTATCTTTACTAGAGGTTTAGGAGTATTATCTGTCAAACTTTTCATTCGAATCCCTCTCCCAGCTGCTAATATCATTGCTATTTCTTCTTCATATAACATGCTCTAAACTCTCCTGGCTTCTTTAGGTATATTTTTATCAAACCAATTTGCTATGCTCTCTAGCCCTTTGTTATAATAGATATTTCTTTCAAGCAATTCCCATGTATAAGGTATAAATTTTAAATAATTGTTTTTTTTATCTCTTATAGAAAGTCTACTAAATATACCTATTATTTTTGTATTTCTTTGAGCTCCCAAAATATTATAAATATACTCAAAAGCTTGCTCATTATAGGAAGATTTTAAAATAAATTTGTATTTAAATTTCTTTTCTAAAGAGGGAGAAATATAAGTTCTTACATCTTGTAATAGAGAAACAAGGTCATAGGAAGGATGTCCAATCAAGGCATCTTGAAAATCGAGTAGACCTGCTCTTCTTAAACCACTCCTCCTTTCTAACCATATCAAATTATCAACATGAAAATCTCTTAGTACAGTTACTGAATTATTAAATGAAATTGTTTCTAGTAAATTTCCCCATGAATCATTCCACTTTTGTATTTCTTTTCTAGACAAATTAATACCTTCTTTCAAACAATACCAATCTAAAAATAATTTTATTTCTTCCAGCATGATGTCTACGGCATACTCTCTTAAAAAACTGGGAGGCTTGGCTTTTGATATAGCAATCAAGTTTTCTACGGCACAATCCAACAATAAATTTTTACTTAATAATTTATTAGACATCAATTTGCTATAGCTTTGATCTCCTAAATCTTCTAGCGCTAAAAATCGACTTTTCTTATCTTGATATAAAACTTCTGGAGAACTTAACCCTATACTTCTTAACCAATTACTCATTTTGATAAAGTTCTCCACAGAATCCCTCTCTTTGGAAGAATCCATGAATATTAGAGAATTGTTATTTGTATTTATTCTAAAATATTTTCTTTTAGACGCATCTGATTTTATAGGTTCAATTTTATAGGAATGAAAATTATTTTCCTCCAGAAAAGAATTAAAAGAATTGTTAAAAAGTAAATTGTTTTTAGAAATTATCATTAACTTAATAGTTAGTTTTATTTTTTATATATTAATATAAAATAATCTCTTTTCCCATAAACCTGTCCCGCTAAAAACAGCTGACCGATAGTTTCCCTTGAATTTTATATTTATATTTAAATGCTCATCGGGTATAAATTTTAAAATTTTTTCTGGCCATTCTATTAAAATAATAGAAATTCCGAAATTCTCTATAATTCCCAACTCAAAAATTTCCTCAGGATTATTAATTCTCCACGCGTCAAAATGTATTATCTCTCCTATTTTAGAATCATAAGTCTGTATCAGCGTATATGTAGGACTAGGTACATAATCAACATTACTTGCTTCCTTTATAAATCCCCTAGCTAAAGTGGTTTTCCCAGTTCCCATTTCTCCACTTAAAGTAATGATATCTCCTTTCCTACAACTTCTAAATAAGTTTATTCCCAAATTATTCATCATGTTTTTATCTGACAGCGTAATAGTTTTAAAAACCATCTTATTCTTTTAGTATCTATAGCTTTCAGGTTTAAAAGGTCCTTTTTTGTCAACACCAATGTATTTTGCTTGTTCGTCAGAAAGTTCTGTAAGAACAGCCCCTACCTTGTCTAAATGTAACCTAGCTACTTTTTCATCTAAAATTTTAGGCAAAGTATAAACTTCATTTTTATATTTTTTATGATTCTTAAAAAGTTCTATTTGAGCTAAAACTTGATTAGTAAAAGAAGCACTCATAACAAAGCTTGGATGTCCAGTAGCACAACCCAAATTAACTAATCTTCCCTTTGCCAAAACAATTATTTTTTTTCCATCGGGAAATATAACTTTATCAACTTGTGGTTTTATTTGTTCCCATTGATAATTTTCAAGCATTTTTATTTGAATTTCTGAATCAAAATGACCTATATTACACACTATAGCATGGTCTTTCATTTTTCGCATATGTTCTAAAGTTATAACATCTGTATTTCCTGTAGCTGTTACAAATATATCAGAAAATTCAGCTGCCGTATCTAAAGCAACTACCTCATAACCCTCCATCGATGCCTGTAATGCACAAATAGGGTCAATCTCTGAAATTAAAACCCTAGCTCCTGCATTGCGCAAGCTTGCAGCAGAACCCTTTCCAACGTCTCCAAAGCCTGCTACCAAAGCAACTTTTCCCGAAAGCATTACATCTGTTGCCCTGCGTAAACCATCAACCAAACTTTCTCTGCATCCAT
>CAYRXL010000116.1:0-520 GCA_964428295.1 uncultured Alphaproteobacteria bacterium | reverse complement strand
ATTTTGATTTGGTTACAGAATCATTAACATTTATTGCAGGTACCTTTAAAGAGTTCATTTTTTGCATTTCTTTTAATCTAAGTACACCAGTAGTAGTTTCTTCACTTAAACCATAAATATTTTGTAAAATATTTTCATAGTTTTCATGCATAATTTTTGTCAGATCACCACCATCATCTAATATTAAATTTGGAGACCAGTTATCAGCAATAATAGTTTTTTTTATACACCATAAAAAGTCTTTTTCCGTTTCACCTTTCCAAGCAAAAATTGGTATGTTTTTAACAGCTAATGCAGCAGCAGCATGATCTTGAGTAGAAAATATATTGCAAGATGACCACCTGACTCTTGCCCCTAACATTATAAGTGTTTCTATTAGTACTGCCGTTTGAATTGTCATATGAAGGCATCCTATTATATTAGCTCCTTTTAAGGGTTTAATACCACCGTATTCTTTTCTCAAGCTCATCAAACCAGGCATTTCATTTTCTGCAATCTCAATTTCCTTTCTCCCCCAATC
>CAYRXL010000115.1:5856-6080 GCA_964428295.1 uncultured Alphaproteobacteria bacterium | reverse complement strand
ATGCTCAAAGGCAAGCCACAAAAGATGCAGGAAAGAAAGCTGGATTAGATGTATTGAGAATCATAAATGAACCTACAGCTGCAGCATTAGCTTATGGATTAGAAAAAAAAGAAACCGGAACCATTGTTGTTTACGATTTAGGTGGAGGAACTTTTGATGTGTCGATTCTTGAAATTGGAGATGGAGTTTTTGAGGTTAAAGCTACTAATGGTGATACATTTCTT
>CAYRXL010000115.1:5523-5846 GCA_964428295.1 uncultured Alphaproteobacteria bacterium | reverse complement strand
CTAGTTCTACAGAAGTAAATTTGCCATTCATTACTGCGGATGCTTCTGGCCCGAAACATCTAACAATAAAAATGACAAGGGCAGAATTAGAACAATTAGTTGATGATTTAATTAAAAAAACTATAAAACCTTGTAAGGCTGCACTTAAAGACGCAGGAATTAAGGAGAGTGATATTAGTGAGATAGTCTTGGTGGGTGGGATGACAAGAATGCCTAAAATAGTGGAAACAGTAAAAACATTCTTTGGCAAAGAACCAAATACAGGAGTTAATCCTGATGAAGTAGTAGGAATAGGAGCAGCTATTCAAGGAGCTGTATTGTCG
>CAYRXL010000115.1:4071-5513 GCA_964428295.1 uncultured Alphaproteobacteria bacterium | reverse complement strand
AGAAAAAGCCAAGTTTTCTCTACAGCAGAAGATAATCACCCAGCTGTAACTATTAGAGTTTTTCAAGGAGAAAGAGAAATGGCTAATGACAATAAGGCTTTAGGTCAATTTGATTTAGTTGGGATTCCTCCTGCACCTAGAGGTGTTCCTCAAATAGAGGTAACCTTTGATATTGATGCTAATGGAATTGTGAATGTATCTGCAAAAGATAAAGGAACAGGGAAAGAGCAGCAAATACAAATACAAGCTTCAGGGGGATTATCAGAGTCTGATGTAGAAAAAATGGTTGATGAGGCTAAAACACATGCAGAAGAGGATAAAACAAAAAAAGAGTCAATTGAGATAAGAAATCAATCAGATAGTATGGTATATTCCACAGAAAAGAGCCTAGAAGAACATGGTAAAAAATTAGAAGAAGAAGATAGAGAAAAAATAAAAATGTCCATTGAAGAGTTGAAATCTGTTTTAAAAGAAGAAAATGCTAGTACAGAAAATATAAAATCAAAATTGGATGCCCTAAATACATCTGCAATGAAGCTTGGTGAGGTTATGTATAAGAGTTCTCAAGAACAAACACAACAAGCAGAAAGTGAAAATACAAAACAGGATGATAACTCTAAAAGTAAAACAGCAAATGCAGCTAATGATGATGTGGTAGATGCTGACTTTGAAGATGTAAGCGAGGATAAAGAAAAGAAGCAAAACTAAATTTATCTTTTATATATACCATAAAGGGGAGTGATGAGAGATTATTACGAAATTTTAGGTGTAAGTAAGGACGCTGATAATACTACACTTAAGAAGGCCTATCGCTCATTGGCTATGAAATATCATCCAGACAGGAACCCTGATGATAAGAAAGCAGCTGAGAAATTTAAAGAAGCAAGTCAGGCGTATGATGTACTAAGAGATTCTGAAAAAAGATCAGCCTATGATAATTTTGGACATGCAGCTTTTGAAAATGGAGCTGGAGGATCTTCTGGTTTTTCTGGTTTTCAAGGAACAGGATTCTCTGATATTTTTGATGACCTTTTTGGAGAGTTTACAGGAGCAAATAGAAGTCAAGCATCTTCTAGAAGCAGAGGATCTGATTTAAGATATAATATGATGTTAAGCTTAAATGAAGCTTTTAAAGGACTTGAAAAGACTATAAAAATCAATGCTTCTGCTAGATGTGAACCATGTGATGGAAGTGGTGCAGAAGGTGGCACAAGTTCGGTTGCAAGTTGTCCTAATTGTGGAGGAAATGGAAAGGTTAGGGCTAGCCAAGGATTTTTTACTATTGAAAGAACGTGTGGTCAATGTTCTGGAACAGGTAAAATCATACAAAGACCTTGTAAAAAATGTTCAGGTACTGGTGTGACAAGAAAAGAAAAATCATTATCAGTAAATATTCCTCCAGGCGTAGATGATGGAACTAGGATAAGAGTTTCTGGTGAAGG
>CAYRXL010000115.1:466-4061 GCA_964428295.1 uncultured Alphaproteobacteria bacterium | reverse complement strand
TTCAAATGCAAGAAGATTCAATTTTTAAAAGAGATTCAGAAAATTTATTTTTAAGAGCACCTGTAGATTTGAAAACAGCTACTTTAGGTGGAACTATAGAAGTTCCTTCTCCAGATGGTGGAAAAATAAGGATATCTATATCATCTGGGACACAGAATGGAAAGAGATTTAGATTAAAAGGAAAGGGTATGCCTGTTTTACAAGGAAGAGGATCAGGTGATTTGTATGTAGAGGCAATTATTGAAATTCCCACCAACTTGAATTCTAAACAGAAAAAGGCCTTTGAATCTTTTAGTGATCTAGTAGGAAAAGAGAATAATCCGACCGTTTCTAAATTTAAAAAAAATATTCAGAACTATTAAGATATGAAAAAAACAATTATAAAAAATAATCCTAAAATAGGACTAATTGGAATTGCAGGTAAAATGGGTAGAGAAATAGCAAAAGTCATATTGTCAAACAAAGAATCGAAATTAGCAGGAGGATTGGAAAATAGTAAAAACATTCATATTGGTACAGATATAGGAGATCTTTTAAATCTTAGAAAAAAGCTAAATATTTTGGTGACAGATGTTCCTGATGAGTTTTTTAAAGATCTTGACGTCGTTATTGAATTTAGTTCACCAAGTTCTACTATTGAAAATATCAAATACACAGTAGATAGAAAAATACCATTTGTATCTGGGACAACTGGATTGGGGTCAGATGTGAAAGAGAAGATAAAAGAAGCATCTAAAAAAATACCAATACTTTGGGCTCCGAATATGAGCATTGGGGCAAACGTAGTTATATCAACTGTCAAAAATATGGTAAAAGAATTGGGTGAAAAATATGACGTTGAAATAATAGAACATCATCATAGATTTAAAAAAGACGCACCTTCGGGAACTGCGATAGCCCTAGGAAAAGCCGTTTCTGAAGGATTGAAAAAAAACTTTGATAAAATCGCTAAATATGGAAGAGAATCTAATTCTGAAAGAAAAAAAGGAGAAATAGGATTTGCTTCTACTCGAGGGGGTGATTCCATAGGAGAACATACAGTTGTTTTTTTTGGAGACGGAGATAGGATAGAATTAAAGCATGTTTCTACAAGTAGAAAAATTTTTGCAGAAGGTGCAGTGGCAGCAGCTCTATGGATTAATAATAAAAACCCTGGTCTATATTCTATTACTGACTTATTTTCTAATGGTTAAATATACTTTTCTCTCTGATTATTAAAGCAGCTCTTAATTCCTCTGCAAAGGATAGAAGTTCTTCTTTTTTTAAAAAGTTTCCTATAGAAATAGATTTTCCTCGAGAGGATAATTCTATATGATTTTTATTATTTACAGAAATAATTTTTATCTTAATCCAAGTAGGTTCTATACAAAGTTTAGATTCAACCTTATTAGAAAAAAACTTATATATTATTAGATTTTTACCTAATAATATTTTTTCATATTTTTTTGTTTTATTATAATTGACTTTAATTGCCCACAAAAATAAAATTATATCTAAACCTAAGAACCCACTTACTGGCCATGCACCTAAAGAAGCAAAATAACAGCTTAAAAACAATATTGTTGAAAATAAAAAAAATAAAAAAAATATGATTAATTTATTTAAAGAATTATTTGGATATAATTCTATATTCAGAAATAAATCATCTTTAGTTTGCATTGTATGTTTTCCTTAACTAAATATAATATTTTAAGCCCAGAAAGCAAATAGATATATGAAGAAAGAAAAAGAAATACTATCAACTATAGAAGTTAAAAACCTATTTATGGAATTGAAAAAATTAAATCCGAATCCCAAAGGTGAGTTGAAGTATACTGATATATTTAGTTTATTGATAGCGGTAGTTTTATCTGCTCAAGCAACTGATAAAAGTGTAAATTTAGCAACAAAAAATCTATTTGATAAAGCTAGGTCTCCTAAAGATTTTTTGAAACTAGGAGAATCTAAGCTGATACAATATATTAAAAACATAGGACTTTATAGAGCAAAAGCAAAAAACATAATTAAATTGTGTGAAATGCTTATAGCAGATTTTAATGAAATAGTGCCTGATACAAGAGAAAAGCTTATGCTTCTACCGGGTGTAGGAAGAAAAACAGCTAATGTAGTGTTAAATATTGCTTTTAAACAGCCAACAATGGCAGTTGATACACATGTTTATAGGGTATCAAGAAGAACTGGTTTGTCTTCTGGAGACAGCGTATTAGATGTAGAGGAAGATCTTGTTAATAACATACCAACTGATTATATATTAAACGCACATCATTGGCTTATTTTACATGGAAGGTATGTATGCAAATCGAGAAAACCATTATGTAGTGAATGTGTTATTAATAACATTTGTAAAAAGAATTTTTAGAAGATTATATTGTTTAAATTTGTAACTATTTTAAGATTATATTTACAACATATTATGATTTAAGTAATATTCTTTGGATTTCATGCACCATCAAGATAGTACAAAATATTGGACCTATTAAATTAATGATGGGTATCATAAAAATACAAGAACACAGAATCCCATTTGCCCAAAATAAGTATAAATTTGACTTTCTAAAATAAATTGCATCATCATTATCCATTATTCTGAGAGCAGCAATTTCAAAATATTCTCTACCAATGATGTATCCAGATATGATTATCCAAAGAGGGGTTGAGAGCAAAGTATTTGAAAAAAACAACCAACTTAATGGAGTGAATATTAGAAAAATTACTACAGTGAATCCGAGTAGCCTTGCTCCAGCAATAACTCCCGCTAGAACTCCTGCTCCTCTCTCATGTGTTAAATGAGAATAATGTTTATTTTCTATTGATTTAGCTATTCCATCTAGAAAAAGACCGTTTGTAATAGTTGCTACAGGTGGATAGAAAATAAAAATAACCGTAGTAGTTATAAAAAACCATATTGAGATATAAAGGTCTTTAAACCATTTTTTAAAAAAAATCTCAAACCAGCCTAAATTGGGGGCATAACTCCATAAAGCAAATATTATCAAAAATATTACTACTATAGATATAATTGCACATAAGAAAGTTTTAATTAATACTTCTTTTAAAAATAAATCCCTTATGGAAAGTTTCATAGATGTATACATTTAAATCTTATTTTATCTTATATTAATGGGTATTTCTTTATAAAAATTTAATTTACTCTCTATTATCTTGGCGGCGCTTAATACTCTTTTTTCAGTGAATGGAGGTCCTATGATTTGAATGCCGATTGGAGCTCCTGATTTTGAAAGTCCTGTAGATATCGCAACAGATGGGCATCCTGTTAAAGAGATACATGCGGCTGTCATTAACCAAGATACATAGTTATCAAATTTTTTATTCTCTACTTCCTTTACCCATTTTATTTCATGCCTGAAAGCTGGAACCATAGAGCTAGGGGCAATAAGCAGGTCAAAGTTTTTAAAAAAATCCAAAGTATTATAAAACATTTTTCCCCTCAGAACCTCGGCTTCATGTATTTCAGTTGACTTTAAAGCTAATCCTTTATTTATATTCCATATCAAATCATCTTTTAAAACATTTGGGTGGTTTTCCATTAAACTTTTATATTTGCATGCAAATAAGCAGGCTCTTAAAGTTTGAA
>CAYRXL010000115.1:0-456 GCA_964428295.1 uncultured Alphaproteobacteria bacterium | reverse complement strand
TCTTAAATTGGGGTAAGCTTCCTCTATATTCCATCCAACTGACTTAAAAAGAGATGTAGTATTTTTCATCATATTTCTTATTTCACTATCGCAAGGAAGAAAACCAAAATCACTAGTATATCCCACGTTAAATATTTTTGGGTCTTCCTTTAGACTGTCGAAATATGAAATTTTAATACCATCTCCTGATAGTGGATCTTTTGAGTTAACACCTGTCATGCTATCTAAAAAAATGCTTAGATCTTCTATATTTCTTGCCATTGGGCCATCAACAGATAATGTATTAAAAGGCAATGCACTTGGTCCGTGGGCTACAACTCCTACTGTTGGTCTCAATCCTGTTACCCCACACCATCCAGCAGGATTTCTAAGACTGCCTCCTAAATCTGACACTGTTGCTAGCCAGGCCATTCCAGAAGCTAGTGCTGCATCTGAACCTCCAGAGCTTCCACCTGG
>CAYRXL010000114.1:4057-6124 GCA_964428295.1 uncultured Alphaproteobacteria bacterium | reverse complement strand
CAAAACCAGCAAATTACGGCGCAAAATATATCTAATGCATCTGTTATAGGCTATAGAAAGGATTCCGTTTCTGATTTTACTCCCATTTATCTTGAAAGTGAAAAAGGACTTGATGCAAGAGTATTTTCAACAAGGCAAATTGGAGGATTTTCAACAGAACAAGGGGATTTAGAATCAACTGAAAGTCCATTAGATGTCGCTATTAGAGGTGAAGGTTACTTCATAATTCAACCATTTAACGGTGATATAGCTCTTTCAAGAAGAGGAGACCTTAAAATTGATCCAGAGGGACAACTTATGGACGGAGAAGGAAATGTAATTTTGGGACCAGATTTACAACCAATAGTTATTCCAGCATATAGAGAAATTTCAATTTCTTCAGAAGGTACTATTAGTATAAAACCACTCAATGCACCAGCAGAAGCTCCAACCGAAGATGTTGGTGTTTTAGGTACCACTTCAGGAGCAGAATTAGAATTAGAAAAATCTACAGATGGATATATAAGACCAAAAGTAACCTTTGATGAAGAAGGAAATCAAAATGATGCTGCTGAAATAACTTCTGATCAACAAGTTTTTATAGTTAATAAGTTTTTAGAAAACTCAAATGTTAATGCTGTTGAGGAACTAATTAATACATTAGAAATACAAAGACACTATGAAACACATGTCAGATTTATTAATTTAGCTAAAGAATTAGATGAGAGTGGTGCTAGCCTAATGAGGATGCCAGAATAAAAACCATTCTTTAGTTAATGGCATATTCCTTGCAAATACTTCTTATATATAAACATAAATTTTGGAGGATATTTGCTTTATGGCTACCAACTCAATGCATGTTGCAAAAACAGGACTTAATGCACAACAAAGACGCATGCAAGTTATTGCAAACAACCTAGCAAACGTAAATACTACTGGATTTAAAAGAGAAAGAGTCAATTTTGAAACTCTACTTTATCAGGTTCTTAGGAGTAGTGGTGAACAAACAACACAAGATACAAATTTAGCTTCTGCATTTTCTGTAGGCACAGGTGTAAGAATTGTCAATTCTGATAAGTTATTTAGTCAAGGAAGCATAGTATCCACTGATAATGCACTCGATCTAGCAATAGATGGAAGTGGTTTTTTTCAGATTCTTATGCCAGATGGAAGAATAGGCTATACAAGAAATGGAACTTTTTCTAGAAACAATGAAGGTGCGTTAACAACTTCTAGTGGATATATTGTACAACCTGAAATTGCAATTCCTGAAGATGCTATAGAATTAAATGTTTCTTCTGATGGAGTTGTTGCTGTTCAATTACCTGGAGCTGTAGCTCAGGAAGAAGTGGGTCAACTAGAATTAGCTGATTTTCAAAATAGAAATGGATTGCAATCCATTGGGGAGTCCTTTTTTGTAGAAACACCATCAAGTGGTGAAGCTATAGTCGCAGCTCCATTAGAAGGTAGTTTTGGTAAAATTGTTCAGGGTGCTTTAGAAAGTTCAAATGTTAGCGTTGTAAAGGAATTAGTAGATATGATTGAAACTCAAAGAGCTTATGAAGTCAATTCAAAAGCTATTTCGTCTGTAGATGAGATGTTGAGATTTATATCAAATAATCTGTAATTACTATTAGAATTTAATAAGGGGAGTATAATGATTTTTTTTCGATTAAGTATTATTCTGCTATTTATATGGGCAACGGGTTGTACTACTTATACTGAAGAAAGAAAATCTACTGATTTTGAGCCTATATACACACAAATAGATTTTGCAGATGAAATTACAAATATTAATGGTGCAATATACAAAAATAATAGCAGTGGATTTTTTGCAAGTGACCGTAGAGCCCATGAGGTAGGTGATATTCTTACTGTAACTTTGGCTGAGTCTTTAAGCGCAAGTAAATCTACTACTAATACCACTTCTAAGGCTGATACTTTTGGTGTAACTCTTCCTCCTGTTTTGTTTAATCAAAATGCTGAAATATCAGATCCTATTGTTGATACTTTATAAATTCTTGCTATAACTTTTGAAATAACAGTTGAAATTGATAAAGCTGCCATATCAATTCATAAATCTGGTTT
>CAYRXL010000114.1:0-4047 GCA_964428295.1 uncultured Alphaproteobacteria bacterium | reverse complement strand
TAGGTAATGGAACAGATACCATTACTAATGCTGATGTTGCAGCAGGAGCAGCACAAACTTTTGCTGGAGCTGGAACGGCAGCTCAATCGAATACACTTTCCGGTAGCATGTCAGTTACAGTGGTAAGGGTTTTTCCAAATAGTAATTTACAAATAAGAGGACAAAAGAAGTTAGTGTTAAATGATGGTAGCGAGTATCTAAGGCTTTCAGGTATAGTGAGACCAGAAGATATATCAGCATCAAACACTATATCATCCTCAAATATAGCTGATGCAAAAATTACTTATACTAACGCTGGTGTATATGCCGAATCTACAAGTCCGGGTTGGATGAGTAGAATATTCAGGCAAATTACCCCATTTTAATTCTTGTGAGTTATAAATGATGAAAAAAGTAATCTTATTAATATTTTTGTTGTTCTTAGAAAATGTTCAAGCAGATAGACTCAAAGATCTAGTTTCTTTGGCTGGAATAAGGTCAAATCAGTTGTTGGGATATGGAATAGTAATAGGTCTAAATGGAACTGGAGATAGTACTACTAATTTAACACTTCAAAGTATTCAATCATTAGTATCTCAGTTTGATATAGTAGTCAGTACTAGTGATTTAACTGCTAAAAATGCTGCTGCTGTCATGGTTACCGCAAACCTTCCTGCTTTTGCTAAGCCTGGTCAAACTTTGGATGTAACAGTATCTACATTAGGAAAAGCGAAATCTTTAAGAGGAGGTACACTATTAATGACTCCACTTAAAGGTGCTGATGGTGAACTATATGCGATAGCCCAAGGTAATTTAGCTGTTGGAGGTCTAGGAGTAGAAGGAGCTGATGGGTCTAGCGTGTCTGTAAATATTCCTACAGTAGGCAGAATACCTAGAGGTGGTACAGTGGAAAAAATGGTTGAGTCACCTTTTATAAGAGCAGATAATTTGATGCTTAATTTGAATCAAGGAGACTTTAGTACTGCGAATATAATAGCAGAAAAAATAAACGATATTTTTGGTCCACAAGTAGCAGTTGCCTTAGATTCTACATCTGTAAAGGTAAGAGCTCCAAAGGATCCTGCTCAAAAGGTTTCATTTGTAAGTTTATTAGAAAATATAGAAGTAGAGCCTGCTAGACCAAAAGCAAGAGTGGTAGTTAATGCAAGAACCGGAACAATTGTTATAGGAGGTGATGTAAGAGTTACTCCAGCTGCTGTAACTCATGGAAAACTTACTGTAAGTGTTCAGGAAGATACCGCAGTCGTTAGCGAAGCTCAAGGTGCAATGCAAAATGCGAATTCTACTGTTGCTGGAACAGCTGCAACAACTGCTCAAGATTCACAAATTGGTGTTGAAGAAGAAAATGCTAAAGCTTTTGTATTTGATCCTGGAACTTCATTGTCAGAGATAGTAGATGCTATAAATGATGTAGGGGCTAGTTCAGCTGATTTAGTGGCAATTTTAGAAGCACTTAGAGAAGCAGGATCACTTAGAGCAGAATTAATTATTATATAGGATAATTAAATGAATAATCTACCTATAGCCAACAAACTGATTGACCCGTCATTGGCTCTCAGTATGTCTAAACAAACATCAGAGAAAATGAAGCTTAAAGAAGCTGCTGAGGAATTTGAATCTTTGTTTATAGCAGAAATGTTAAAGAGGGCTCATGCAGCAAAATTAGCAAAGGGTATTTTGTCTAGTGAAGCGGAAGATACATATACTAGTCTTTTAAATCAAGAAAGGTCAAGATTGTTTGCTAAAAAACATAACTTTGGAATAGCCGAAGCCCTTGTGAGACAATTTGGTGGAAGTAATTCTAACTCCATAAATAAAGAAAACTTTTTATTTGATAAAAAGAGCAAATAAATGGGTAGTCTTTTTGAAATAGCTAAAAGTGGTATTCAGGCTTATAGACAAGCTCTAGCGGTTACTGGCCAAAATATTGCTAATGTTAACACTGATGGATATCACAAAAGAGATGCAGGATTAGAAGAAATTGGAGGTGTTCAGGGTGGAGTTACAGATGTATCTGACCAAACTGGATTGGGAGTAAGAGTTGGAGAAATAAGACGTTCTTTTAATGCATATTTGAGTCAAAAATTACGATCTTCGTTTTCTAATTATGAGCAATCTGATCTTTTTTCAAAAGAGATATCCTTACTAGAAAATGGATTGCTTCCAGAATCAAGTGATTTAGGAACTTTTATAGGAAAATTCTTTAGTGCATTACAAGAAGTTGCGGCAAGTCCTGCAGACATGGCGCCTCGTACTGTAGCAATTGAATCAGGAAAAGATTTGGCTAATTCTTTTAATGATTATGCAGAGAGATTAAATCAAACTCAAGAAGGAGCATATACTCAGACTAAATTATCCATTGAAAAAATTAATTTGCTAGCTAATCAATTGGCAAATGTTAATAGTAAGTTAAAAAGCTCAGGAGCAACTACTTCTGCTAACGATCTTCTTGATACTAGGGATAGGTTGCTTTTAGATTTAGCTAAAGAAGTAGAGTTTACAACAGATTACAGTGAGAGAGGTGATGTTACGATAAGGCTAGGAAATTCAGGAAGAGGCCCTGTGCTTGTGTCTCCTATTGAATCTTATAAATTAAGAGCAAAACTTTCGTCTAATAAAGACTTTAGGTGGTCTTTTGAACAAAATGTAAACAATGTAAATATATTTATAGTTAAAGGAACTAAAGAGACATCTACTAATCAAGTAACTGGAGGAAGGATAGCAGGATTAGTAAATTTCTATGCATACGTTCAAGAAGTTAGAAGTGATATTGATGGTTTAGCTGATAGAATTACAAAAGACTTTAATGAAGCACAAAATAACGGAAAAAATTTAGAAGGCGATATAGGAAAAAGTATGTTTTCTATAGGATTACCATCTGTTGAGCTTACAAAGGTTGATGAGTCTGACTTAAAAGTATCATTAGAGCAAGTAGACTCTAACATTAGATTTTCAAAGGGCATAACTTTTGAGTGGAATGAAGATGCCAAAGCCTGGATTAATGATAACAATGACAAACAATCAATTATTAATTCTTCTATTGGAAATAAAGGTCCGTTAATTTCTATGGAAGGGTTTAATGTTCGTATATCTGGAACTCCAAAGTCTGGTGATTTCTTTACGGTTCAGCCCAGAGGATCAATTTCTAGTTCTCTTAAATTTTTACTCAAAAAAGGAGAAGAGTTAGCAGCGGCTTCAACTAAACTAGTACAAAACAACATTGCTAATTTGGGATCTAGCGATTTAATTTTGGAAGGTACTTATAGAGATAAAAATATTTCTCTAGATAAGCTACAAGATAGGTTTTTTAATAATGATACTTCTTTGCTGGCAACTAGTTTTTTGAAAGATGGAAGCGTCGCTTATATACCTAAAGGTTCAGGTTCAGTGGAGTTAAAATCGTATACCCTTCAGCCATTAACTAAGTTTGTTATTTCTGATGAAGAAGCAAAATCTATGACAGGATTTGATCTGGCTTTATCTAATGGAAATACTGTTTCCATTACTTTTAGTACATCGGACTTGGGGCACAAGGTAGAAACAGTTTCAGATTTGGCAGACATTTTAAATTCTGGAGTAACACCTGGTGGAGCTAGTTTTAATTTTTCTAGTTATGGATTGATTGCAGGTGGGAGAGATGGAAATCTGACGATAAGTAGTTCAGGTGAAGAATTTACTTCTGCATCAGTTTCTACAAAAATTTCTGGGACATTAAATGCTGCAGTATTTAATCCTACTGCAAGTGAATTAATATCATCAAATATGCATGTATTTACAAGAGAAGGAAAGCATGTTGCAGGAGTTCCTCTGACTACAGTTGAGGCTGCAAATTTAGTAAATGAAGATAATGGATTTGTTATAGGTGCTAGTTATAATGCTGAGTATATCAATGGTAATTATAGAGGAATTGATATTAAAAGAAATTCTATAGATGGTGATTATGTTTTATACACAGGAGCATCTGCCTCAAGGAGTTCAAATCCCATTAGTTCTACTGAAACCCTAAATATAGATATGTTTCAAGATGGCATAACTGACAAATCAGTT
>CAYRXL010000113.1:3362-6184 GCA_964428295.1 uncultured Alphaproteobacteria bacterium | reverse complement strand
CTAAGGATAATACCAATAAATTGAGACAGTTTGGAGGAAGAAGTGCTAATACTGTTTTGGAAGTAGTTGATGATTGTAACGTTGTTATTACTATGCTTCCAGATGGGCATATAGTGAAAGAAGTTCTTTTGTCCAAAGAGGGAGTAGTAAACAATGTAAAAGCTAATACTGTAATTATAGATTGTTCTACAATAGACTACGAAACTACTCTTGAAATATCTGGGGTTTGTGAAGAAAAGAAATTATTTTTTCTTGATGCACCTGTTTCAGGAGGAGTGAAAGGAGCAGATGATGCAAATCTTACATTTATGGTTGGTGGATCAGAGGATTGTTTTAAAAGTAATATTTCTTTATTTAAAGATATGGGAGCAAAAGTTTTTTATGTAGGTGAGAATGGTTCAGGACTAGCTGTAAAAGCATGTAATAATATGTTGTTGGGTATTCACATGATAGCCTTAGGTGAAGTATTTACATTGGTCGATAAGCTTGGGATAGATCAGAAAATATTTTTTGACGTAAGTTCATCAGCAACTGGTTCTTCTTGGGCCATGCTTCATCATTTGCCTGTTTCGAATATAGTTGAAAATTCGGCAGCTAATAAGAACTTTAAACCTGGTTTTGCTGCATCGATGATGAATAAGGACTTAAAATTAGCCCAAACTGCTGCTAATTCTAAAAACTTAAATACTCCACTTGGAAAAAAAGCGAGTGAGCTATATGATGAATTTTGTCAAGGAGGACTAGGAAGTCTAGATTATTCTGCAATAATAAAATTGTTTGAATAATCAATAAAAGGCTTGAATTCCTGTTTGAGCTCTTCCTAATATCAGAGCATGTATGTCGTGGGTTCCTTCGTAAGTATTTACAGCCTCTAGGTTCAACATGTGTCGAATAACTTGATACTCATCTGATATGCCATTTCCTCCATGCATATCTCTTGCTACTCTTGCAATGTCTAAGGCCTTTCCAACATTATTTCTCTTCAATATAGATATCATTTCAGTCGTAGATTTATTTTGATCCTTTAATCTCCCTACTCTTAAAGTAGCTTGCATTGCTATAGATATCTCAGCTTGCATGTCAGCTAGCTTCTTTTGAATAATTTGATTGGCAGCTAGGAGTTTTCCAAATTGTTTTCTTTCTAGTACATAATTTCTGGCTGCTTTCCAGCAAAATTCAGCTGCACCTAAGCTACCCCATGCAATTCCATATCTTGCACCTTCTAAGCATTTCATAGGTGCACTGAGCCCTTCAGTATGTTTTAGAATGTTGTTGCCAGGAACAAAAACATCGTCTAATACTATCATTCCAGTAGGTGATGCTCTTAAGGAAAATTTACCTTCTATTTTAGGTGTGCTTAAACCAGAACTATAATCTCTTTCTATGATAAAACCTTTAATTTTGTTGTTCTCATCCTTAGCCCAAACTAGAAAAAGGTCAGCTATAGGACTATTTGATATCCAGTTTTTTGATCCTCTTAAAATATATCCATTTTTCTTCTTAATTGCTCTACAAGTCATAGAAGAGGGATCAGAACCATGGTCAGGTTCCGTAAGACCAAAACATCCTATAATTTCTCCTTTTGAGAGTGGAGGCAGCCATTTTGTTTTCTGTTCTTCTGTTCCAAAATCATAAATTGGTTGCATTACAAGGCTAGATTGAACACTAAAGCAAGATCTATAGGCTGAGTCTACTGTTTCAATTTCTCTCGCTATTAATCCATAAGCAACTGAGGAAACTCCAGAACAGTTATATCCTTTTATTTGGGGTCCTAATAAACCTAATTTCCCTAATTCAGTAAATATAGCTTTATCAAATGTTTCTTCCCTATTTGCTTTTATTATTTTAGGTTGCAAAAATTCATTTGCAAATTTTTTAGTTGTGTCTCTTATGCTTTTTTCTTCTTCAGTTAGTTGTTCTTCTAGTAAAAAAGGATCTAAATAATTAAAAGTTGAATGTTTTTTTAGCTTATTATTAATTAAAACATCATTTTTCATTTTTTTCTCCTACCCAAAAACTATCAGCAATTGATAATAAAATTCTTACTCTATTTTCATTAAACGACTCTATTTTAATAAAATACCATTGATTTTTTATGTTTTGTAATCGTAAAATTATATATTTTCTAAAAAGTCCAAAGGGAAATATACAAAATAATTCTCTTAATTCACCTGAGTAATTAAAAGACTGGTAAGGGCCTTGACAAAAAACAAATGGGTTATGGAGAGTTTGGCTAAGCGTATCATCAATACTCATTGGTGAGTTTTTTAGACTTTCAAACAGTGGGTCTGAGAATGGACTATCAATATCTCTAAGAATTCTCTCTGTTTCAGCAATATTTCCTTTTTCACCATTTAGTTTATCTTTAAGCCAAATGTCTGATTCTATATTTTTTTGATCAATAACACTAAGTTCTATAATAGAATACTTAGAAAAAATATTATTATCTGCAGGGATAAGTTTTATTATTCCTTTCATTTTTGATTGTAAGCTATGGATTAGAGGTACATCAATAAAATCTTCAGGTATATCGAAGTCTTGGGCATTTACCAATCTAGATGAAGCAATGTATCCAACTATTATAAAAAAGAGTAAACAAATTTTTATATAAAGATACTTTATATTAATTTTTATCATTAAAGCTCACAGGTTTGCCTTCAGGTTTTCCTATTAATCTATTATCTCTCATTTTTATCTTGCCATTTACTATGGTTATTTTTGGAAGGCCTTTAACTTTCATATTGTTAAATGGAGTCCATTTAGATTTAGTTGCCATATTTTTATTTTTAATTGTATGTGTTTTTTTAAGGTCTATTACTGTG
>CAYRXL010000113.1:650-3352 GCA_964428295.1 uncultured Alphaproteobacteria bacterium | reverse complement strand
ATAACCTATTTTAATTTGACCTTTATTTTTTGCCCCGTAAATTTTTGCTGGATTAGTAGAGATTAATTTTACTAAGTGATTAAGAGAGAGTTTTCCTTTATTAACATGGTTTAGCATTATTGGTAATAATGTTTGTACTCCTGGCATGCCAGAAGGTGATAACGGCCATGGTTGATTTTTTTCTTTTAGAGTATGAGGAGCATGGTCGGAACCTATTACATCTACTGTTTTATCATGAATCCCTTTCCATAATGCCTTTTGATTTTCTAGGTTTCTGATTGGAGGGTTCATTTGCGCCAAAGTACCTAATTTATTATAGCAACTTGGTGATGAAAGAGTCAGATGTTGAGGGGTTACTTCAACAGTAGAAATATCTTTTTTAGATAACTTGAGCATTTCTATTTCTTCTTTTGTAGATACATGTAGAACGTGAACTTTTGCGCTATTCAATTTAGCTAACTTTAGAAGTCTTTTGGTCGAAATGATTGCAGTTTCAGAATCTCTCCAATTAACATGTTCTATTGCTCCATTTTTTTTATTAATAGAAACGAATCTACTTTTTAGTCGATCCTCATCTTCTGAATGTACTGCAATTCTCTTATTGCAAGAGTATAATATTTTAGATAAAGAATTATAATTTGATACCAATAGATTACCCGTTGAAGAACCCATAAAAATTTTTACTCCTACACAACCTGGCATTTTTTCTAAAACTGGTAAAAATTTGTAATTTCTAGCTGTAGCACCTATAAAAAAAGCATAATTAGTCCATGAAGTTTTGGAAGCAATTTTTAATTTCTTTTTAAATGCTGTGTTATTTGTAGTTGGAGGATTAGTGTTAGGCATTTCAAAGACAGTTGTGCCACCTCCAAGAATAGCTGCGGATGAGCCTGAAAAAATGTCTTCTTTATATTCTAGGCCAGGTTCTCTAAAATGCACTTGACTATCTATCACTCCAGGTAGGATATGTAGACCCTTAATGTTAATAGATATTTTAGTTGATTTTCTATCTATTTTTCCTACTTTTATTATCTTTCCTTTTTTTAATCCAATATCATTTACTTCTATTTTATTTGGCAAACAAATATTTCCTTGATGTAGTACTAAATCAAATAATTGAGACATATTTTCTATCCATTTAATAAATTATAGATCAATTCTTTTTGAAAATTGTGCATTCTTTTGTATAAACGACAGTCTTTTCTCTGGATTTTTTCCCATAATATCATTGACAAATTCTAATGTATTAGTTTTGTCATCACTATTCAAGTTAACCTTAATTAACGTTCTATACTTTGGGTCCATGGTTGTAGATTTAAGTTGTTCCGCAGGCATTTCACCTAATCCTTTAAATCGGCTTATTTTAAAATTAGTTTTATTTTTAATTTTTTCAATTATTTTTTCTTTGTGGACATCATTTTTAGCATAGAATATATTTTTTCCGTCAGAGATTCTATAAAGGGGAGGCTGAGCAATGTATATTTTATTTAATTCTATCAATTGGGGCATTTCTTGTAAAAAAAATGTGAGTAGTAAAGATGTGATGTGAGCTCCATCTACATCTGCATCAGTCATAAGTATAATTCTTTCATATCTAAGTTTATTTATATCAAAATCATTTCTAGTTCCACAACCAAGAGTCAAAATGACATCATTTAATTCTTTGCTGTTATTTAATTTATCAAAAGTTGAAGAAGCCACATTTAAAATTTTTCCTCTTAAAGCAAGAATTGCTTGGTTTTCTCTATACCTTGCTTGTTTAGCTGAGCCTCCTGCACTATCCCCTTCAACTATAAATAGTTCTGTGCCTATTGACAAATTAGAACTACAATCTGAAAGTTTTCCTGGCAGTACTACTTTTTGAGTAAATGATTTTCTTCTTATTTCTAACTGTTTCTTTTTTCTTATTCTTTCAGTCATTCGAATTATAAAATAGTCAATTAAGTCTTTAGATAAATTGCTGTGTTGACTAAGCCAAATTTCCATTCTATCTTTTATTGCATTTTCTATTAATTTTGATATTCCCTTGTTTGTTAATTTGTTTTTAGTTTGACCTTGAAATTGAGGGCTTTTGATAAATATTGAAATAGCTCCTATTAGATTATGACAACAGTCATCTGTATTCAAATTATCTATATTTTTTATTTTGATCATCTTTCCGTAAGACTTGATGGCCTTTAGTATTGTATTTTTCAAGGCTTGCTCATGAGTTCCACCTTCTGAAGTAAAAACTGTATTACAATAGCTAAAAGTCTTCCCATTTGTTTGTTTAAACCAATTTAAACACCATTCTACACTTTCATCTTCTAATTTTACTTCATCGAAGAAATGATTGTTTATAAACATTTCTTCATTTGAAGTTGTTTCTCCTATATACTCAACTAAACCATTAGGAAAATAAAATATTTCAGAATGAGGGATGTCTAGTCTTTTAAAACCCTCTAAAGACCATTTAATTTTTACACCTTTGTATAAAAAAGCTTTTGATTTTGATAATTCATATAATTTAATTGGGTCAAAAGTAATATTTTTTTCAAAAATGCTTTTATCCGGGATAAACTTTATAAATGTTCCGGTTTTATTTGTAGATTGTATGCTTTTTAGTTTTGATGTAGGTATTCCGCTTACATAAGTTTGTCGCCAAGCTTTACTTTTTTTAAATAATTTTATCTCAAAATATTCAGATAATGCATTCACTACTG
>CAYRXL010000113.1:0-640 GCA_964428295.1 uncultured Alphaproteobacteria bacterium | reverse complement strand
AACCCTACTCCATGCAGTCCTCCAGATGTTTTGTAAATGTTTTTTGTAAATTTTGCTCCAGAATGTAAAGTCGTACATATCACTTCTAAGGCAGATTTATCTTTGAATTTTGGATGATTTTCTATGGGTATACCACGCCCGTTGTCAATAATAGTTAGTGTATTGTTATTTTTAAGATAAATTTCTATTTTTGTTGCAAATCCTGCAACTACTTCGTCCATGGCATTATCAATTATTTCTGTTGCTAGGTGATGCATTCCATCTTCATCAGTTGTTCCAATATACATTCCAGGCCGCACACGAACTGGTTCTAAACCTTCGAGTATTTCAATATCTTTGGCTGTATATGAAGAGTCTGTTCTTTTTTTATATTATTTGTCTTTCATGAGTAAGTAATATAGAACAATTGGTAATAAATTAGTATTAATAACTAATAAATTTATTAAATTATAATCAAAAAGAAAAGGGGGTATTAATGGTAAAAGACAACAGTGAATCTATTATTAGAACCGTTGCTATGCCTGCCGATACCAACCCAAACGGTGATATCTTTGGAGGATGGTTATTAAGTCAAATGGATATAGCTGGTGGAGTTTTGGCACAATCAAGAGCTAAAGGGAGGGTGGCTACTATTGCAATA
>CAYRXL010000112.1:5734-6232 GCA_964428295.1 uncultured Alphaproteobacteria bacterium | reverse complement strand
TCGTCAAATATTTCTTTAAATGGTTTCCCAAAAGAAATGACTTTTCCTCCAATTGATGCATAATAGCTAGCCAACTTACCTGCGCAGATTAATTTTTCTCCATTTTTTCTTACAACGATTTTATCAGGATTGACGCATATCATTGGTAATTTATAATCTAAAAAAGATTTTAATTCCGTATGATAATCTTCTATAGTATGTTTCAGATTTCTTGCTCCGCAGAGAAGAATAAAGTCAGCATCTTCTAATTTTGTCTGTTTGCAGCTTAAATCATCAATAAGTCCTTTGTCATTTTCTAAACCTAAAAAAAAATAATTTTTTCCAAGACTTGCTATTAGATGAGAGCGTTTCATAAATGCTTGTCTACAGAATTCACCAGATGATAATATATAATCATATAGATCATTAGTTATACCTATATTATTAAGGTGACTAATTACCGTTTCTACTTTTCTAGGAGCATTTGATAGTAGGATTATAATATTATTTTGATTTTTA
>CAYRXL010000112.1:0-5724 GCA_964428295.1 uncultured Alphaproteobacteria bacterium | reverse complement strand
AGTTCTTTGCCTCTTCATATGCTTCCAATCCATCCCATAGCACACCCCATATATCAATGATTAAGGCTTTAGATTTTTTAGGAATTTGCTTTAGATTATCATAGACTAGTGTTTTGTTGTTATTCATTTTTTATTATCCATTTTTCTAAGACTTTTCAATGAATTTAAATTATTATTATTTAGAAATTTTGTTGTTTTAATTAGAATATCATTAACAAGGTTTATCCCTTTAAGAGTCAAGCCGGTATAAACTTGAATGGCATCAGCTCCTTTTTGGATTTTTTCAATGGCTTTTTCTGCATGATCAATTCCTCCTATACCTATGATTTTTGGATATCCTTTTGTGATTTTGTAGAGTTTAGATTGTAAGACTGTTGATATTTTGTGTAGTGGAGCTCCGGATATACCCCCTAGTTGATGACTGTTTTTTTCATTAATTAGTATCTCTCTATTTAATGTTGTATTAGATATAGCTATTGCTTCAAAATTATTCTTGCGAGTACAATCTACGATAACAGCAAGATTAGAAGTATTTAGATCTGGTGATATTTTAAGCACTAAGGGAATGGAACGTTTAAGTTCTTTTTCCTTTTTTTTTCTAGCCTTATTTATGCTATTTAGCAGTCTATATATTTTTTCTGATGATTCATAATTTCTCAAACCAGGAGTATTAGGTGATGAAACATTTACAGTTATATAATCAGCTAGATGTGCTAATTTGTTTAAACACTCTAAATAATCATTTAGAGGGTTAGTTGACTGTTTGTTATAACCAATATTTATTCCTATTAAAGGTTCTGTACCTATTGGATGAATATTTCTAATACTGGCAATGTTAATTTTAATTTTTTCTATTCCAATATTTGGAAATCCTAGTCGGTTAATAATTGCTTTATTCTTCTTAAGTCTAAATACTCTTGGTTTTAAATTTCCTATTTGAGCTTTAGGTGTTACAGTTCCTACTTCTATAAAACTAAAGCCTAGTTTAATAAGGGACGGTAGTGCTGTTGCATTTTTGTCAAAACCTGCCGCTAGGCCTATGGGATTGGATAATATTTTTCCAAATAAGTTTGTTTTAAGTAATTGGCTGGAATATTTGTTTTTTTTAAATAACATAGGATAATTAAGCAAAAATAAAACTAAACTATGAGACAGTTCTGGTGGAAGAATTCGCAAAATATTTATATAGTTGAAAATCATTTTATTATTCTACTTCGTTATTGTACTAATCATTTCATTGATAATATACATCTAAAGTTATAATATTAAATTAAGTTCAATGACAATCCTATTGTGGAGAGAAAATTGAAAATCAATAAAAATCCTGAAGTAAGTATAATAATGGGGAGTAAATCTGATTGGCCCATAATGAAAAATGCATCAGTCATTTTAAATGAACTTAAGATTTCATATGAAGTAAAGATTATTTCTGCTCACAGGACTCCAATGAGGCTTTATGAATATGCTTTAAAAGTTCTAGATAGAAATTTAAAAGTTATTATAGCAGGTGCTGGGGGTGCAGCTCATCTTCCTGGTATGACTGCATCTATAACAACTCTTCCAGTTATAGGAGTTCCAATTAGAAGTACATTTAGTGATGGTTTGGATAGCCTCTTATCTATAGCTCAGATGCCATCAGGTGTACCTGTTGCTACTATGGCAGTAGGTGATGCAGGAGCTACTAATGCTGGTTTGTATGCTGCTTCTATAATTTCTAACTATGATGATAAGATAGCTTCAAATTTAAAAAAGTGGAGAAGTAAGAATACTAAATCTGTTCCTAATTATCCATTCTAAAATTTTAATTCTATTTAATGAGTAATACCATATGAAACCACCAGGGAGTGTATTAGGAATAATAGGAGGAGGTCAACTTGGTCGTATGATTTCTATGGCAGCTAGTAGGATGGGGTATAACAGTCATATATATGCTCCTGATGTCCACAGTCCAGCTGGAAAAGTCTCAAGCTTTTTTACATGTGCTGATTATAATGACGAAACTAAATTAAGAAAATTTGCAAAATCATGTGATGTGGTGACCTATGAGTTTGAAAATATCCCTAGTAAATCTGCAGAGATAGTTTCATCAGTAACTAAATTAGTACCAGGAGTTGCTCCTTTAAGTATATCACAATATAGATTTGAAGAGAAAAATTTTTTAACAAATTTAGGAATTAAAGTTGCTAATTATTTTCTAATAGAAGATCCTAGTCAATTACGTGAATCTCTTAAGAAAATTAACGGTGAGGGTTTACTTAAGTCAAGAAGTTTTGGGTATGATGGTAAAGGTCAGTTAAAGCTTTCTTACAAAAATATTGATAGAATTTGGGACGAATTTGATGCTGGAAATGCAGTATTAGAAGAGTTCATAGATTTCTTATGTGAGATTTCAATTATTATTGTTAGAAACAGGGAAGGAAAAATAAAAACTTATGATATCTCAGAAAATATTCATAAGGATGGTATACTGAGACAGAGCATAGTTCCTGCAAATATTAGTGGAGATTGTATTAATCAAGCAAAAGAAATAGGAAAAAGTATTGCTAATGCACTGGAATTAGAAGGAGTTTTAGCAGTAGAAATGTTTGTATCTAAAGAAGAAGAACTAATAGTAAACGAATTAGCACCAAGACCTCATAATTCAGGTCATTGGACTATTGAAGCATGTTCAGTCTCTCAGTTTGAGCAATTAGTAAGGGTGGCAATGGATTTGCCTATTGGTAATACTTCAAGAAATTATAACTGTAATATGATCAATCTCATCGGAAATGATTATAATAATTGGAAGAGCTTTTTAAATAAGCCTAATTCACACTTGCATATTTATGGGAAGAAAGGAATAAAACCAAATAGGAAAATGGGACATGTCACAGAATTAACAGTGATAACGAAATCATAAGTTTCATTTATGCATAAAATTTAGTTTTGACAATATTATTGAAGTCTCTGGTAAGTATTTCCTTATTCTATTCTTTAGTTTCCCTTTTTTAATTCCAAAACTTATGAGGTTAGCAATTCTTCTATCTATGAAGTCATTGATTTCTTGAGTTTTATTTTTATTTTCGACCCAATAAGCTAGAGTAGAGGTATATATAAGGGCTAAAGTAGATCTTTTTGTATAGTAATTAAAATCTGTTGAGTTGTCAGCTATAGCACTCCAGATAAGATCAGAAGTTTTCCAGGTCAACTTTACTAAAAGATGAGGTTTTAAAATAATATAGGGAATAGTTTTAGAAATTATTAATTTTTTTTTATTAAACAATACAAATCTATACTTTAAAGCATCTGCTACTTTTTTAGTTATACTTTTTGTATTAGCTAAGTTTTTATTAATATATTTTGTCATAGATTTATCAATAGATTCCAAAAAAAATTCTATTACTTCGTCTATGCCACCAGGAAAAAGGATGTTAAAGTCTAACCTATTAATTTTTTCTTTTTTTAATGAATTTTCGATGGAAGATTTTGTCCATCCGTGAGTTTTGACTTCTTTTAAAATTGCAGATAACAATTTTGATTTTTGATTCATATCATTAAACCTTATAAGTATAATATAGTTGATACAGAAATAAATTAAAGAACATATTCGATAATTTTATAACTTTGTTATTTTAGGGCTTCACATTACTAACTCTTTATGTTATTCAAAGCTACCTTAATAAGCATAATATAATGGTGTTAAATGGAAGTAACAGTAAGAGACAATAATGTTGATCATGCTCTGAGGACCTTAAAGAAAAAGATGCAGCGAGAGGGCATGTACAGAGAGATGAAGAAAAGAAGAGCCTATGAAAAACCGTCCGAAAAAAAAGCAAGGGAAAAAGCTGAAGCAGTAAGGCGTTGGAGAAAGCTACAGAGAAAGAAATATAGAGATTACTAAATTATTTTTGTCTATTTCTAACAATGTATAGTTATAAAATTTGTTCATCTGTGCTTTAAGTGATTGTATTTTAGGATAGACTTTGTTAATTGCGCAAATATACACAGCAAACAATTACAGAAATTTTAACTATCTGATAGGATGTTCTGAAACCGGAGAAGCTCTGGCAATTGATCCTCTCGCTTATGATATGTGTATAGAAGAAGCAAATAGAAGAAATTGGAAAATTACTAGTGTCGTAAACACACACGAACACTTTGATCATATAGGTGGTAACCAAAAACTAATAGATAAAACTGGAGCCAAACTTTATGCACATATAGGAGCTAAGGATAAGATTCCTTATGTTGATATTGGTTTATCTTCAGGTGAAACTATTAAGATAGGAAAGACGGTAGAATTAGAAGTTTTAGATACTCCTGGTCATACTATGACTCATATCTGTTTGCTATCCAGAGGAAGTAAAGAAGCTCTTTTTTCAGGGGATACTTTGTTTAATGCGGGAGTAGGAAATTGTCATAATGGTGGAGATCCAGAACATTTATATGAGACATTCTATAAAAAAATATTTAATCTTAATCCAAATACCTTAATTTATCCTGGACATGATTATATAGAAAATAATTTAAACTTTTCGTTGAATGTTGAGCCAAAAAATATAAGAGCGAATACCTTGTTAAATCAAATAAAACAAAAAACAGATATGGAACCTTTTGTAACTACTTTATCTATCGAATTTGAAATAAATAGTTTTTTTAGATTAGATAACATGGAATTAATCTCAAATTTAATTGATAGAGGAGAAATTTCTGATGGAAGCCAGCCTAAAGAAACTTTTCTAGCCTTAAGGCGGTTGAGAAATAGTTGGTAATTTTATTATTTTAGTTCTTTTACGATATCTTCCAGCATTTTTTTAGCATCACCAAACAACATCATGGTATTTTCTTTATAGAATACTTCGTTGTCTATCCCTGCATAACCAGGGGACAAGCTTCTTTTTACAAATAGAACTGTTTTAGAGTTTTCTATATCTAGTATAGGCATTCCTGCTATTGGACTCTGAGGATCATTTTTGGCTGCTGGATTTGTGATATCGTTTGCACCAACTACGAAGGCAACATCGGAGGAGGCAAAGTCTGAATTAATTTCTTCTAGTTCATAGACTTCATCATAAGGTACGTTTGCTTCAGCTAGTAAAACATTCATATGCCCTGGCATTCTTCCGGCAACTGGATGAATTGCATAAGAAACTTTAATATTTTTTGATTTTAATATATCTGACATTTCTCTCACTACATGTTGTGCTTGTGCTACTGCCATCCCATAACCAGGGACTATAATAATATGTTCTGAATTGTTCATTATAAATGAAGCATCATTAGCACTACCTTCTTTAACTGTTTTTCTTTCATTTCTGGTATCTTTAGAAATATTACTCTCACCGAAACCTCCTAGTATAACATTTAAAAAGGAACGATTCATAGCTTTACACATGATATAAGAAAGAATAGCACCTGAACTACCAACTAGAGCCCCTACTATTATTAGAGCAGTGTTTTCAAGAGTGAAACCTATTCCTGCTGCTGCCCATCCGGAGTATGAATTTAACATTGAAACTACGACAGGCATATCAGCACCTCCAATGGGAATAATAAGTAAAACTCCTATCAATAAAGATAGTATAGTTATAGTAAAAAATATTAAGTTGTTTTGATCTTTAACAAAAAGGTAGATACAAAAAATTATGATTAGTGCTATTAAAATATTTAAATGGTGTTGTAGTCTAAAGGTTATAGGTGTCCCTGTCTTTAAAGACTGTAATTTGAAAAAAGCAATTATAGACC
>CAYRXL010000111.1:0-6239 GCA_964428295.1 uncultured Alphaproteobacteria bacterium | reverse complement strand
ACACATGTACAATTTGGAACTGCTCTCACATTAACAAATAATGTATTAAATTTAATTGGAAATACTCCTCTTGTTAAGGTTTCAAATATAGATACCGGACACTGCGATCTTTATCTTAAACTTGAATCGTTTAATTTGGGGGGATCTATTAAGGATAGGCCTGCAAAAAGAATGATTATGGAAGCAGAGAGTAATGGATTAAAAAAAGGCGGTAGTATTGTGGAGGCTACAGCTGGAAATACTGGAATTGGTTTGGCAATGATAGCTAATTTGAGAGGCTATAAATCTATAATAGTCGTGCCAGATAAAATGTCTATTGAAAAAATATATCATTTGCGAGCACTTGGGGCTGAGGTGATAATTACTAGATCTGATGTATTAAAAGGACATCCAGAATATTATATAGATTTAGCGATGAAAATATCTGGTGATAGAGGAGCATTTTATATTAACCAATTTTCTAATCAGGCTAATCTAGACTCTCATTATTTTGAGTTAGGTCCAGAAATTTTTTCCCAAATTAATGGGAAAATAGACGCTTTTGTAGCTGGTGTTGGCACAGGGGGAACTATAAGTGGAGTGGGTAAATATCTAAAAGAAAAAAACTCGAAAATAGAACTTGTACTGGCCGCTCCTCACGGATCTGTTCTTAAACAATTGAAAGAAAATGGAACTATGCCAGAGGAAATTGGTAGTTGGATAGTTGAAGGGATTGGAGAGGATTTTCATCCTCCTTTATTAAATTTGGAGATTATTGATAAAGCCTTTACTATATATGATTCTGAAGCTGTTGAGGTTTGTAATGAATTACTGAAAAAAGAATGTGTTTTAAGTGGCTCATCTTCAGGAACCCTAATAGCTGCAGCATTGAAATATTGTAGAGAGCAAAAATACAAGAAGAACGTGGTAACTTTAGTATGTGATGCAGGTGATAAGTACCTTAGGAAAGTATACAATAACTCATGGTTGAAAAGTGAAGGGTTGGGAAGTGATAAAAACAAAAATAATTTAAAAGATATTTTGTTAAATGCAAACGAATCAAATGCTTTGCCAGTTCTTAGTGATGAAGCAAATATTGAACTAGCATATAAGCTGATTAGGGAATATTCTGTTGATTCCTTAGCAGTAAAAGATAAGGATAATAATGTTACTGGAGTTATAAGAAAGAATGATTTGCTAAGGGCTGCAATTAATAGTGATTTGAAAGAAAAAATATATAAATATCTTTATAAAGCACCAAAAATAGATATTGCAGAGAACACCAAAGATCTATTTGAGATTTTTGCAAACTATGATTTTGCAATGGCTTTTGATAATGATGATTTTGTTGGAGTCATAGACTGTATGGACATAGTTTCTTATGTTAGACGGAAAGAAAAAAATGAAAATAACTGATAAAAAAGATAATCGATCAAGATATCATATTAGCACTAGAAGTATACACGCTGGCCAAGAACCAGACCCTTCTACTGGAGCTATAATGACTCCTATTTATGCAACCTCAACTTTTATCCAAGAAAGTCCTGGAAAACATAAAGTGGATGAGTATGCAAGAACCCAGAATCCCACAAGAGATGCTTATGAAAAATGTGTAGCAGATTTGGAAAGTGGAAAATATGGTTTTGCATTTAGTTCAGGCATGGCAGCAGCTGATACCATTTTATCTCTTCTAAATGTGGGAGATGAAGTTCTTGCTATGGAAGATTTGTATGGAGGAACTAGAAGATTATTTGAAAAAGTAAGAGCAAATAAATCAGGGTTGACATTTAAATTTGCTGATTTTTCTAATCATCAAACTTTGGAGTCTAATATATCCTCTAAAACCAAAATGATTTGGGTTGAAACGCCTACTAATCCTCTTCTTAAGATAGTGGATCTGGAATTTTTAGGTAAGATTAATGATGGAATAATTACAGTTGTAGATAATACTTTTGCAAGCCCTATGATTCAAAGACCACTTGAGTATGGAGTTGATATTGTTATGCATTCAGCAACCAAATACTTGAATGGTCACTCAGATATGGTAGGTGGAGTGGTAATTACAAATAATTCTCAAATTGCAGAAAACATATCATTCTTACAGAATGCTGTAGGGGCAATACAAGGACCATTTGATTCTTTTCTAGCTCTTCGAGGATTAAAAACATTATCCGTAAGAATTGAAAAACACTGTCATAATGCTATGGAATTAGCAAATTGGCTGGAAAAAAACTCATATGTTCAAAAAGTTATATATCCAGGATTGTTGAGTTTTGAGCAATACGATTTAGCAAAAAAACAAATGCAGGGCTTTGGGGGAATAATATCTATGATTTTAGGTGGAGGAATTGATAAATCTATAAAATTTCTAGAAAACTGTGAGTTGTTTACACTAGCCGAGTCTTTAGGAGGAGTTGAAAGTTTGATTGAACATCCAGGAATAATGACTCATGGATCTATTTCTCAAGAGAAAAGAAAACTATTGGGTATTGAAGATGGTTTAATTAGAATTTCCGTAGGAATAGAGAATGTTGACGATTTAATAGAAGATCTTGACAGATCATTTCAAGAAATAGGGAAGTAATTTTGAAAACTCTAATTATAATGAGGCATGCTGAAGCAGATGAATCGGATCCCAATGTAGATGACCACCAAAGAATAATATCTAAAAAAGGAGAGAATGATTGTCTGATGGTATATAATTGGCTAAAAGAAGTGGAAATAGAAATACAAAAATTAATTTCTTCCTCTGCGTTAAGAGCAAAATTGACAGCAGATAGGGTTTTTATTGATAAAAAAAAATCTATCTATATCGAACCTAGATTGTATTTGTGCTCTAAACTAGAAATGATAAATATTTTAAAAGAAACTGAAAATAAGATAGATAATTTAGCTGTAGTTGGGCACGAGCCAAGTATCAGTGACACTATAAAAGAACTAGTGGGGGCTACTAGGCCAGATCTTACAAACATTATGTTAAGAAAATATCCCCCAGCTGGTTTATCAATTATTGTTTTTAATGTAACTTCTTGGCAAGAAATTCTTCCTAAAGATGGAGTCTTAGATGCATTTGTTTCTCCTGACATTCTAGAACAGGAGAAACAAACAGGAAATTTATTTTAAAGAGAGAAGATAATCTGCAATAGCTAATCTGTCTTCTTCGAACAGTTTGCTGGTTCCATGCTCTATAACATCCAACATCTTTTTATCCACTGTATCTCCGTTAGGAAGAAGTGTAGTCTTTAATAGCCAGCTAATATCATTTCTAGTCCAGTTTCCTACGCCTTTTTTATTAGTAGAAGTTATGTCAGGTGAATTAAAATTATTTTTATCTCCTTTAAAAAAATAATTTATTTTTGGACTACCTAGAAAGTTTGTAGGAGTATGGCACATGCTACAGTGACCTAATGTAACAAGAATTTGCCCCCGTATGTATTTTCTCTCTGTATATGGAGCCATGAAATATTTTTCTTTAAAATTGAAAAAACGCCACAACCAAATTATTTCTCTTATTTTATAAGGAAACTTTAAATCATGTTGTTTGTTTTTATATAATGTTGGTTTTAAAGACATTAGATAATTATAGAGAGAGGTTATTTGCAGATCTGTTATAATAGAGTAATGTGTGTATGGAAATACTGGGTAATACGGTTTTCCTTTTGGATTTATACCTTTTTTAATTGCGTTACTAAAATCACTTTCTGACCAACTTCCTATTCCATGGTTCTTATCAGGAGTAATATTTGGTGCATAGAAAGTACCATATTTCGTTTTTATTTCTGTTCCTCCTGTAAAGTCGTTATTATTTTTATTTAAGTGGCACGATGCACACCCCATGACTGCAAATAAATATTTTCCATTATTGGTATCGGCAACTATACAGGTGCTGTATAATAGAGCAAATAATATACAAATTATAACTTTAAACTTAATTTTCAATCTTCTTTTTTACGATATTTTTTGTGGCAACCTCCACATTTTTTGCCCAGCTTACCTACTGAGGTTCTTATATTTACAATGTTTTCTGATTGCACTGCTACTAAAAGAGCATCTGCGCTATTTTTAGAATCTAAAAATAAATTTTTAAATTCCTCTCTTTCTTTCCATATGACTTCTAGAGCTTTGCTTTCTTTTATTTTTAAATCAGTTCCTTCAATAAAAAGATGGTCTGCTTTTTCTAATAGATCAACGATAGACTTGGCATAAATTTTTATGTTATCAATATAATCAACTTCACCTTTTGCATGCTGAGCTATTGAACTTATGTTATACTTTAGTAAGTTCATAAGATTTTTTCTAAATTTAACTACATCGGTTGGATTGTGCTGAGATTGAGCATTTAAAGAAAAAATTATAACTATAAATGATAACAGGATAACTCTAACCATTTGAATCTCCATATTTTAATTTTTCTATATGGTATATTATATTTGAAATTCTCAATATTACTAGTATGTTATTCAATATGTGTTTTTAGACATAAAATGAAAGAACATTGGGAAATAAATTGAAAATTTTGCTTGCAGAACCTAGAGGTTTTTGTGCAGGAGTTGAAAGGGCTGTAGATATAGTTGAAAGAGCCCTTAAAAAGTATGGAGCTCCAGTCTATGTGAGACATGAAATAGTGCATAATAAAAGAGTAGTTAAAAACTTAGAGGCTAAAGGTGCTATATTTGTAGATGAAATTGATTCTATTCCAAAATCATCAATAACTATATTTAGTGCACATGGTGTTTCTAAAAAAGTTGAGCTAGATGCAGAAAAACTGAAATTATCAGTTTTAGATGCAACTTGTCCACTGGTAAATAAAGTACATGTTGAAGCACAAAATTATCATAAACAAGGATATAATATGATCTTAATAGGGCATATGGGGCATCCAGAAGTGGAAGGAATTAATGGAAGGGTACCGGGAGGAGTAAAAATAATTGAAAATGAAGATGACATTAGAAAATTAGATTTTTCACCAAAAACAAAACTAGCTTATGTAACACAGACTACTTTGTCAGTTGATGACACTAAAAAATTAATAGAAAAACTTAAGATAAAATACCCAAATGTAAAAGGGCCGAACACTAAAGATATTTGCTACGCTACACAGAATAGGCAGATAGCAGTAAGAAGATTGGCAAGTAAAACAGATTTAGTTCTGGTTATTGGAAGTAATAATTCTTCTAATACTTACCGACTTTTTAATATAGTAAAAAAACAAGGAGTTAGAGTATTTAGGGTATCAGAAGCTGAAAACATAAAACATGAATGGTTTGTAAAAGTTAATACTATAGGTATAACTGCCGGCGCATCATCACCTGAAGAATTAGTCCAAGAAGTTATAAATAAGATAAAACATCTTATCCCTAATATAGAGATAGAATATATGAAAGGAATAAAAGAAACTGTAAAGTTTAAGTTACCTAAATTATTACTATAATTTCTTACATGGATTTTAAAGTAGCTAAAACTTTTTTAGCTATATAAGAGTGGTTTAATTTTGCTGAAACATACATTTTCTCTGGTGTGTCATGGTCTAGAAAACTATCAGGAAGTCTCATGGTTTGTAGTCTTAATCCATGGTTTAATTTGTTGTTATCTATTAATGTGTGTAAAACATGGCTTCCAAATCCTCCTATAGCTCCTTCCTCTATCGTTAATAATAGTTTATGTTCTTTTGCTAATCTGAAGAGTAATTTTTTATCTAGAGGCTTACAAAATCTGGCGTCTGCTATTGTGCATGATATGCCATTATTTTCTAAAATATTCGAGGCTTTAATGCATTCTTGAAGACGTGTTCCATATGAAAAAAGAGCAACATCAGTCCCCTCCTTTATTATTCTACCTTTTCCTATTTTTAGAATTTTGGGGCTTAAAATTTTAGATAGACCGATTATTTCCCCTCTAGGATATCTTACAGCTGATGGTGCATGGTCTATATTGGCGCAAGTTTTAATCATGTTTGCTAGTTCTTGTTCATCTGAAGCTGCCATGGTTATAAAGTTTGGAAGATTAGATAAAAAAGCTACATCAAAACTTCCAGCATGGGTTGGTCCATCAGCTCCCACTAATCCCGCTCTATCTATTGTAAATCTTACTGGTAAATTTTGTATTGCTACATCATGGATGATTTGATCATAAGCGCGTTGAAGAAAGGTAGAATATATAGTTGCAAATGGTTTTAAACCTTCAGCAGCTAATCCTGCAGCATAAGTTACAATTTTAAATTCATTAATTGTGGAGTTCTTTTTAGGAGTAATTATTAAGGG
>CAYRXL010000110.1:1368-6288 GCA_964428295.1 uncultured Alphaproteobacteria bacterium | reverse complement strand
AGTTTTATATATATTTTTGCAGTTTTTGACCATTCCGAAGCCATGGACCATCTTATGGCTTTAGCATATTCAATTTCTGTATCTAGAGCTATCTGATCATTTGCAAGGTATGTTCTTTTAGAGTTGTGTTCATACTGGATTTCAACTCCTGCCTCTTTGGCTCTCTCTTTTTGACTATTATCTATGGCATTTGCAGATTGGGACAGTAGTAAAATTAATAGAACTTTTAGCATTGACCTGTTGTATTAATCGACGATTTAAAATAAATGGATATATTCATAATGAAAACTTATCTGCTAGCTTCTGCTGCTGCGCTAACAGGAACTTCTTCTCCTCCTGGATATACTGAAACATTAGAACCTTGCATTACAAATCCAATTGCAGAGTTCACAGTAACATCTTGCGCTATTTGTAAAGGACTGATTGCTCCACCTCCACAGGTTTCACTTATTCCAGAAGCTATAACCCTATCACTTACATCAAGTGATGCATTCATTGCTATTAATGCAGGAGCAGCAATAACTCCAAGTAGGCCTAGTAATGGTGTTGCAATTATACGTGAATTAAATATTTTGTCCTGCGTTTTAGATTTATTTATAGCTTCACTACATTTATACGAGTCTTGTTCAGTATAACTTAAATTTTCATTTATTGCTATTCTATGTGCAGTTCTTGCACTTTCACTCGCACAATTGGTACACAAAAGAACAATTACTGGTAAAAATATGGCATATTTAAAAACATTTATCATTGATATTTAATTTTGTTCATTCTTTTTAAAATATTTTTTTATATTTTAAAAAAAAAATAAAGTATAGAATTTTATTTATATCTATATGAAATTTATTTGGTTATATTGATTGTTTAATAAAAATATAAAATATTACAATGTTTGCTGAGAACAATTTTTCTAATAAAATATTCATTGAAGATAATATACTTTACACAAATGAAAATATAAAACTACTGGATTTTTTGGCTATTCAGAGTGGAATTTCCGAGAATGAGCTTATTAAAAGAGCTGGTAAGAAAATTGCTGAAAAGATAGCCTGTGAATTCTACAACAAGAATATAATTTTTCTTTGTGGAAAGGGTAATAATGGTAAAGACGGTGTGGTTGCAGCAAAATACTTAATATTAAAAGGCTTTAATGTTAGTATATATTTGTTTTCTAATAATAAAAATAAAATTAATATTTATGATTTTGATAATAATATCATACCTCAAATTTCTTCTCTTACCTTAGGAGTATTGAAAAAGTTTAGTTTGATTGTTGACGCCTTAATTGGGGTGGGTAAAAATAAAGTTATAAAGGGTAAATTAGCTGAAATAATTAAATTAGTTAATCATACTAAACGTAAAGTTGTATCTATTGATGTTCCTTCAGGTTTGGATTGTAATTCAGGATTAGTTGATAAGAATACTATTAAGTCTGATTTGACTATTACATTTGAAAAATTCAAGCCTGGTCATTTTTTGTTACCAGGAAGGGAATATTGCGGAAATGTAGTTTTATATAGCATAAAAATACCTAAAAAAATTCATCGTAGAATTAAGACAAATGTTTATGCTAATAATCCTAGTTTATGGATTTCTTCATTACCTACTTCCACTTATATGGATTACAAGAGTAAAAAAGGGCATGTAGTTATGTTAGGAGGGAAAAAAGATTATCTAGGAGCAGCCAGACTTGCCTCTTATTCAGCACTAAGAGCAGGAGTTGGCCTGGCTACTATAATGGTTAATGAAAAGCATGTGAGTTTGTATTCTAAGGATTTGTTTGCTCCTATGATACATCCAATTAAATCTAATAGTTCTTCTGAACTGCTTAATTTCTATAATAAAACTAATGCAAATACTATAGTAATTGGACCTGGGCTCGGTGAAGAGTATGATATTGGAAAGATTTTAGATGTTTCAATTGCTAGGTCTAAAAATATAGTTCTAGATGCTGATGCTTTAAATTATTTTGAAGGCAAAGCCAACAAACTAAAAAAAATAATAAAGAATTGTAAAAACAACTTGGTTTTGACTCCGCATGAAGGAGAGTTTAAGAAATTATTTGGTGATTTTAGAATGGCAAAAATTGAAAGAGCTAAATATGTATCTAAATTTCTTCAAAGTGTAGTGATATTGAAGGGTTCTGATACCATAATTGCGTCTCCTGATAATAGAATATCGATTAATTATAATGCTCCTCCATCACTTGCAACCGCTGGGAGTGGTGATGTGCTTGCAGGTATTGTTGGAGGACTATTGGCACAAGGGGTTAAAAGTTTTGAAGCAGCATCTATTGCAGTATGGATTCATGGTCATGCAGCATCTTTGTTTGGCAAAGGTTTGATTGCTGACGATTTAATCGATTTAATTCCTCAGGCATGGGGAGCTTTAATAAATAAGGTGGTGTATGATGCTTAAAGATTTGAAGTACCTTAAAATACAAAGAATTGATGAAAAAACTATCGTAATAATTATAAATAGAAGGGCTAAGCTGAATGCTTTATCAGATGAAATAAAAACTAGTTTGATATCTGTTGCCAGTAATTTGCAAAATGATGTAAACATAAGGACTGTTATACTAAAAGGGGAAGGTAGTTTTTTTTCATCAGGTAATGATATTACTGAAAAAAATGCATTTGGGAGGAATCTTAAACTAGATAAGGCTAGAGAAAGAATAAGACTAGGGCCTAAAATGATTGAAGAATGGATTAAGATACCTGCTATAACTATTGCAGTGGTAGAAGGAGCAGCAATAGGTGGAGCTATGTCACTTGCATTAGCTTGTGATTTTAGAATTTTAAATACTGATGCATATTTTCAAGCTCCAGAGGTATCTCTAGGTATTACATTTGGATGGCATGCTATATATAGGCTATCATCGTTAGTAGGCTTATCTAGAGTTAAGAGGATTACACTGTTATGTGAAAAAATACCCTCTAAACAAGCATTAGAATGGGGTATGGCTGACGAAGTAACTGATAATCCTTATAATTTAGCTATTGTTTGGTCAAGAAGGATTAAATCATTCCCTAAGACTGGACTTCTTATGGCAAAAGAAAGTATAGAAAGAATATGTGATGTAGAGATATATAATGGTTACACAGATGCTGATAGAATTCTTTTGTCTCTGACAGAGCCATCAACATCTAATTCTTTAGAGAAAGCTAGAATTAAATTAAATAAAAATAAGTAATAATTAAAGAGGTAGATTGCTTCCCTTTACCTTTTTTAATGCAATAGAAGATCTTATATTAGCAATACCTTTAACCTTAGTGAGTGTTCTTTTTAGAAAGTCTTCAAATGAAATGAGATCTTTGGAGACAACTTTAATAAGATAATCAGAGTTGCCAGTCATTAGATAGGCTTCTATTACTTCAGGAGACATAGAGATTGCAGTCTCAAACTTCTTTAATGAATCTTCATCTTGATGTATTAAAGAAACTTGAATAAATATATTCATTGACAATCCGAGTTTGTCTTGATCCAAGGTAGCAGTGTAATTTTTTATTAATCCTTTTTTTTCCAGTGATTTGACTCTTCTTAAACATGGAGAAGGGGACAAGCCTACCTTTTCAGATAAATCTATGTTTGAGATTCTAGCATTGGTTTGTAGTTCATTTAGGATGGTATAGTCTATTTTGTCTAGCATGACATATTATTCTATAATATTCACAAATTAAGTTATATAATGTTAATATATTATATATTAAAAGAATATTTGCAATAATAAATTTTAAATTTAGCATATAATGTTATGGTTATGAATAACGAAGATTATTTATCAACATCTCAAAAAGATTATAATTTGCTTAAGGATTTAGAGCAAAAAGTATTGTGGCTTTCAACCTGGACTATTCATCATGCCAACTTTGTGAGAAATAATAAGGGGAATCTAAAAGTAGGGGGGCATCAAGCTTCATGTGCTTCAGTAATATCTATACTTGTTATTCTGTATTTTAAAATACTTAATAGAAACGATAGAGTAGCTATCAAACCACACGCTAGTCCTGTTTTTCATTCTATACAATATTTACTGAATAATCAAAACAAATCAAATCTTATAAATTTTAGAGGATTCGGGGGAGCTCAGGCTTATCCCTCAAGGACTAAGGATGTAGACGACGTAGATTTTTCTACAGGTTCTGTTGGTTTGGGGGGTGCTATGACGATTTTTGGATCAATTATACAGGATTATATAAAAAATCATAATTTTAAATGTAAAAATTTTCTATTAGGTAGAATGGTTGCACTATTTGGAGACGCTGAATTAGATGAAGGTAATGTATATGAAGCACTTTTAGAAGGTGCAAAGCATAACTTAAGAAATTGTTGGTGGGTAATTGATTACAATAGACAAAGCTTAGATGCGATAGTTATTGATAGACTTTTTGATAAAATTGCTGATTTATTTAGATTGATGAATTGGAGAGTAGTGGTGCTGAAATTTGGAAAAAAATTAAGTGCTATCAGTGAATTAAAAGATGGAAAAAAAATTTTACAATGGATAGATAAGTGTCCCAACGAATTATATTCGGCCTTAACCTTTAAAGCTGGTAGTGTTTGGAGAGAACATATACTTAAGGATTTGGGGAACTATGATGGAGTAAAGGATATATTGAATTCTTATGACGATGAAGCATTACATAGCCTTATGACTAATTTGGCAGGCCATGACTTAATAGCCTTAGATGAGGCATTTACTGATGCATCAAAAGACGATATCCCCACTTGTTTCATTTGTTATACTATAAAAGGTAATGCCTTGCCTCTAGCAGGTCATAAAGATAACCATGCTGGTCTTATGAATGAAGAACAATTTAGTTTGTTTCAGAAAAGGATGCATGTTCCTAAAGGCTATGAATGGGATAAATGTATTGGTACTGATTTGACTGAATCCAAACTCAATAAAATTATTTTAAA
>CAYRXL010000110.1:0-1358 GCA_964428295.1 uncultured Alphaproteobacteria bacterium | reverse complement strand
TCCGTAAAGGTTATTATCCTTTAGTTTTTGGACTAAAGTTTTAAATAACTCTTTTTCTATTGGTGAATCAAGGAGACATAACGACAAAATATTAGATACACCTAGAATAGAATTTAATTTTAAAAAAAATAAATCAGAACAAAGTACCCAAGACGCTTTTGGAAAAATTTTACATGATATAGGTAAATCAAATTCTGAACTTGCGTCAAGAATATTAACTGCTTCACCTGATGTTACTGTTTCTACGAATTTAGGAGCATGGGTAAATCAAAGAGAAATATATAGTCGTTTGGCTAAAGAAGATGTTTTAAAGGAGCAAAAAGTTCTTTCATCGCAGAAATGGAAATTATCTCCGCAAGGACAACACATAGAGCTCGGAATAGCTGAGAATAATTTGTTTTTACTTTTAGCTGCTGCTGGAATTTCAGATTCTCTTTTTGGTGTTAGACTTATACCTATAGGAACAATATATGACACCTTTATATCTAGAGGTTTGGATGCGTTAAATTATGCTACATATGTTAAAGGAAAATTTTTATTAGTTGGTACCCCCTCTGGAATATCTTTATCTCCAGAAGGTGGTGCTCATCAGTCTATAGCCACCCCTTTAATTGGAATAGGTCAGCCAGGAATTGATTATTATGAGCCAGCTTTTGTGGATGAACTTGCTGTTATAATTAACTGGGTATTTAAATATATTCAATCTGAGAAGGGTAATTCTGTCTATTTACGACTTTCTACCAAAAGAATATCTCAGCTAGATAGAGAAATAAATGAAGAACTTGAAGATAATATAATATCTGGAGCATATTGGTTAAATTCAGTCGAGAATTGTGAAGCAGTTATAATATATAGTGGTGTCATAGTATCAGAGGTAAGGGTTTGTTTAGAAAAAATAAGGGAAGATAATCCTAGTATTGGGATTCTCTCTGTAACTTCAGCTGATGTTCTCTTTAAGGATTGGAAAAAACATCAGGAGCTAAATTTGGTCAATCGTAAAAATAAAAAATCACATATTGAAGAAATACTGTATATGATTAGTAGAGATGTGACCTTAATAACAGTCATAGATGGTCACCCATCCACGCTATCTTGGATAGGGTCAATATATGGACATAAAGTACTGAGCTTAGGAGTAGATGAATTTGGACAGTCTGGTGACACAGATGATTTATATAAATACTCTAAAATAGATAGTTTAACAATAATGGACTGCTTGGCTAAAGTATTGACTAGAAATTAAATATCAAGTGACAGCAATGTATCTTCAGGTTATTATTAGTTTTAATAAGTCTATAGTGTTAATTATTTTGCGGCTGTGGTGAAATTGGTAGACACGCCAGATTTAGGTTCTGGTG
>CAYRXL010000109.1:0-6313 GCA_964428295.1 uncultured Alphaproteobacteria bacterium | reverse complement strand
AGAAGCTAAGATCCAATCTTCTAATAGATATAAATTATACCTTCTTTCTTTATTTCTTCCCAGTCCAACTATAATTTCAGAGATCTTTGAGTGTTTCTTGCATCTAACTAACATCGATTGTGTAGGTTCAGTTCTGGTCAGCAATATAACGTCAAGCCCTGCTAAATCATCAGTATCTGTAGTTAAGTCAAAATGATCATCTATTTTTATATTTCCATTCCATTTAGCCATTCTCACGGGTTTGGGTTCCATATAATACAACATATAAGCATAATCTTCTCTATCATCACTCATAAAACCAACATTATCGTATGTAGATACTATCATTCCTATTTTTTCACCAAATTCATTAATGTTTCTATATTTAGCAAAAGGGTCGAAATTGTTAGAATCAGAAAATATAACAAAGTAATTTATTAAAGTAGCTATAATAATTTGAGTTAAAAATACACTTGACCAAATAAAATTACTCTTATTTTTATAATAATAACTAACTAGTAATACTACCCCAGGAGCAAAACCTACCACTGCCCAATTGGCGTTAACCCTAGAGAAAAAGCCTAGAAGAAACATCATAAAAATTGGGAAAAAGAAAAGTATCACAAATAGGGAATTTAACTGTCCTCTTTTATCTTTTTTTATAAATATTAATAATGCCAAGAAAAAGGGAATAGGACCGAATAATATAAATTGTGATAACAAAAAACTAGGTGGTCCTAATAAATCTATTCTTAAGTTATTTAAGTTTGCGTTATCAAAAGTATGGTTGAAGGTAACTAAGCCGTGTTCAAAATTCCATATCAAGTTAGGTAAAAATATAGTAATAGAAATAATAATAACATAGATAAGTTCTCTTCTAAATAAAGATAATCTAATTTTATTTATTAAAGCAGTGGCAATAATCAAACTAAAGATGTAGTACAAAATAGCATATTTTGATAACATACCCATACCAAAAGCAACACCAAGTAATATCCAAATAAATTTTGATTTCTTAACCTTATATAAATAAGTTAGGCAAAAAGTTATTAAAGATGAAAAAAATAGTAAAGGCACATCTGTTGTCATGAAAAAAGAAGAATAGGCCACTCCAGGCATTAACAAATACAAAATTGACCCATAGAAGGATGATTTTAAGTCTTTATTTATTTGAAAAATGGTCATAGCAATTAAGAGTGATGAAAACAAGTGAAAAATAGGAGATAAGGCTCTGATGCAATGTTCTTCATTTCCACATATTTTTGATGATATGAAAATAAGCCAAGCTATTAATGGAGGTTTAGAGAAATAACCCCAATCTAAATTCTTAGACCAGCTCCAATATTGAGCTTCGTCAAAATGCAAGTCAATAGAGGATAGTTTATTTATGTAGATTCTTGAGAGTACAATGCCAAATATAAATACAAAAAAAAAACTTTACTTCTTTGCATATGTACTAATAACTTAGACATTTGTATTATTTTTTGAAGAGCCATCAGCCTCTCCTTTTCTAATAAAGTATAGGTTGCGAGCGTATATGAGCAAACCCGCTGATTGGCCAGCTATAAAAACAGGGTCTTTTCTATGTATTGCATATGCTAGTAATACAGCTCCCCCTAAAATACTAAAATACCAAAAAGCTATTGGAATAATACTCTTTTTCCTAATTTCACTATAGATCCACTGAACTATAAATCTAGCTGAAAAAAAGAACTGTCCTAAAAACCCTACTACTAACCACATTGGACTTATATCCATCTAACACCTCCCTTATCTATCATTCAATTTATTTTTAATAATTATTGGGAACGGGGAGCGAGCTAAGAGCCACATTACTCCAAATACATCGGATATTCCAACCCTAAATCTTTGAAAATTACTATAATTAGATTTTCCCTCAATTCTCTTTCTATGATTAACCTTTATAGAAAAAACATTCCCTCCATACATTTTAAACAAAAAAGGCATAAACCTGTGCATATGGTCAAAATATGGCAAATCAAGAAATGTTCTTTTATAAAAAATTTTTAAACCACATCCTGTGTCAGGAGTATTATCCTTTAACAAGATTTTTCTAATCATAAATGCTAGCCTAGAAGCAATTTTCTTATTTAAGGAATCATTTCGCTTTACTCTATTACCAATAATTAGATCTTGTTTGTTAATTTGAAGAGAAGAATCCAACATTTTAGGCATATCATTAGGATCATTCTGCCCATCTCCATCAAGAGTACATATTATTGTACCCTTAGCCAATTTTATACCCGTTAATAACGAGGCACTTTGTCCATAATTTTTCACATGTCTTATAATTTTTATTGCAATCCCTTTATTCGTAGTTTTAATCTTACTCATTACCATAAATGTATTATCATTTGAACCATCATCTATGAGTATAATTTCAAATTTATATTTATTTTTTAATTTTCTTATTATCTCAGATACCAATCGTGAGATATTACCCTCTTCATTGCGTAAAGGTATTACGATAGAAACATACTTAGTATTTTTAATTTTTTTTAACATTCTAATTGTTTGTTTTGTTTAATTCAAAAATTTTAGACTTAATTGTATTATATTCAGGAATATTATCAGGCAATCTTTTTAAGATTTTTTCGTACATACGTTTTGCTATGTCTATGTTTCCATTTTCTGATTCATGATTCGCAATTATTAACATCCCCATAATATTTTCAGAATCTATTTTTAGTATTTTTTTATATAAATTAACTATTTTTATATTAGGAACTCCATTAGACAAGAGAAGTTCTACTTGAGCCTCTCCTTCTAATACTTCCAAATCATTTGATGATATCAGTTTTGCATTACTGTATGCCTCCTTCGCAGATTCTAAATCACCTAAAATTAGCTTAGACCTAGCTAACATTTTCCATCCTTCTAAGTTTTTACTATCTAGAATTAATTTTTTCTCAAGATTCTCAACCATTTCTAGTATCATTTCTTTGTTAGTTTCCTCAGAATTTTTAGAAAATGAATTTTTTGATTTGGGTTGATGAATTTCATTATATATTAATTTTAGATAAGAATTACTATTAAAAAAGTAAATCATAAATGAAAACAAAGGAACCAAAGCAAGTATAGTTATTCTAAATACAATTGAAATGTTAGATTTAGGATTTGGTATATTTTTTTTCATACCATTAACTTTACTGCTTGCTTTGCCTAACATTCCCTCTGCTTCATTTTCTTCTATAAGCTTGTAACTAATATCCCTTTTTATTTCTTTTATACTTTGTTTGTTATCAGAAAAGTTTATATGATGATATTTTTTTATAAATCCATTGCTATATAGAATCAAAAATATAGGAAGAAATAAAATTAAAAAAAATCCTACTAATATAAAAATCATTTATTTATTTTCTTTTTAATATCTTTATTTTTTAACATTTTCTTTTCTCTATAAAAAGAGTTCCCTATATTTCTAAAATTTAAATTTCTAAAAGACAATGTCACCATTAAGAACAAAAATAACAAAGGACTAATCCATAGAACCAAATTTGATAGATTAAATTTGGGTTTAAATAATATAAAATCTCCATAGCGTTCAAATAAGTATGATTTAATCTCCTTTTTTGTTTTTCCTTGCTTTAGCTGTTTAGTTATTAAATTTCTTACATCTTCTGCCATAAGGGAATCAGATTCAAGTATAGTTTGATTTTGACATACTAAACATCTCAATTCTTTAGCTAATGACCTCATTTCTTCTTCTAAAATTTTATTATTATTTAAATTAAGACCAAAAGAGGCATGAACAAGCAGACAAAAAATAGATATATAAGTTATTTTAAATTTCATTTTCAATTTACTATTCTAATAAGGGAATCATTTTTTCTCTATAAACTTCATAAGTTAATGCTCCAACGTGTCTATATTTAATTATACCTTTTGAATCAATGAGAAAAGTTTCTGGGACTCCATATACGCCTAATTCAATGGCAACTTCACCATCTAAATCTAATCCAACTTGCCCATACGGGTTTCCCAAATTAGATAAGAATTTATTCGTATCTTCGATATTATCTTTATAAGAGATGCCATATAAAAATAGAGTTTTCTCTAATGAAATTCTTTTTAGTACTTTATGTTCAGCTCTGCAAGGCAGACACCACGAAGCAAAAAAATTTACTAGAAGAGGCTCCTTTCCAATTACATGATCTCTATTTTCACTATTTTCTATATTAAGTTTATCCAAAATAAGATCAGGAAATTTTTTACCTATTAAAACTGACTCTATTTCAGTTTTTCCATCATATTTATATATCTTTATTGCAAAAACCACAGTAATAAGAACTAAAATAATTATTGGTATAATCTTAAAAGTCTTCAAAACTAAACTGACCTCAAAAATATCACTAAAAATTAACCTGACTTAAATTTTCTAAATCTCACATCAAACAAAGAAACTAAGCCACCTAAGGCCATTATTATTGCCCCAATCCAAATAAATGTCACTAATGGATTATAATATATCCTTACTATTCTCCTTCCTGAATTCTTGGGTTGCTCGTCTCCAAAAACTATATATAAATGACTAAACAATCTGTGATGTATTGCCGTTTCTGTGCTTGGCATACCCGTATCATTGTATACCCTTCTCTCAGCCACAAGAACAAAATCTTTGTTTAAACTTTCAATTTTAAAAAATCCTTTTTGAGAAATCCAATTTTTTCCTTCCCCGTTAGTTACCTTTGCAAGTTCAATTATATATTTTGAAATATTTACTTTATCCTCTATTTTCATATAACCTTCAAAATGTATTTTCCAATAACTTGATACTGTCACTCCTAGAATAAAAACTGCTACACCCAAATGAGCTAACATCATTCCATATATAGATTTAGGCATGTTTTTTATTCTTCTAAAAATAGTTTTTAATGAATTATTAAAAAAATCTATACGATAGTTAAAGTCTAAAAGAATAGTTATTAGCAACCAAAAAGAAATCCCTATACCCATTAATGTCAATATTGACCCTCCAAAAATCCAATAAATTATAAAACACATAGCCATACACAAAAGGGATATTTTCCAAATTCTATCGTATAAACGAATAAAGTTTGTTTTTCTCCAACTTAACATTGGAGCAATGCCACTCAAAAAGGCTGCAGGCATCATTAATGGAAGAAATACTATTTCAAAAAAAGGAGGGCCAACAGATACAGACTTTTTTAATATTAGTTCAATTATTATCGGCCAAAGAGTACCTAATAATACCGTTCCTGCAGCTGAGCAAAAAAATACATTATTTAATAATAAAGCCGTTTCTCTAGATAAAGGGGACAACTGTTCAGAATTCATCATTTCATTGAATCTAAAAGAATATAATACAAAAGAAGCAATAGTAACTAAAAAAAGAAATGAAAGAATATATACACCTCTTGCTGGGTCAGAAGCAAAAGCATGAACAGAAGTTAACATCCCTGACCTTACTATAAATGTGCCCATCAAGGTCAAGGAAAAAGCCATTATTGATAAAAGTACAGTCCAAGTTTTAAGATATTCTCTTTTTTCTGTCACTCTCGCAGAATGCAATAATGCTGTTGTCAGGAGCCATGGCAATAGGGAGACATTTTCTACCGGATCCCAGAACCACCATCCACCCCAGCCTAGCTCATAGTAGGCCCACCAAGAACCTAAAGTAATACCAAGTGTAAGAAAAGTCCAAGATAATAGTATCCACGGTCGCAACCACTTTGCCCAAAGTGCAGAGATGTTATTTTTTTCCATTAAAGCTGCAATTGAAAAAGCAAAAGGAACAGAAAGACCTACATATCCAGCATATAGCAATGGAGGATGAAACGCTAAGCCAGGATCTTGTAATACTGGATTTAATCCATTTCCTTGACTTGGTACTGGATATAGTCTGATAAAAGGGTTTGAAGTAAATAATGTAAAACCAATAAACCCTGAGCTGATTATTCCAAGAACTCCCAGAATTCTTGATAATAGTCTATAAGGCATATCAGTGCTAAAAATACTAACAGCTAAACCATACAGACTTAAAATTGTTACCCATAAAAGTAGGGAGCCTTCATGATTTCCCCAAGTACCGCTCAATTTGTATAAAAATGGCTTACCACTATGAGAATTTAAAGCTACATTTTCTAGAGAAAAATCTGACATAATATAGGCATAGACAAGAGTTAAAAAAGAAAAGCCTATTAGACCTGCCTGAAATATAGCAGTGTTTTTACAAATTATAAAAACTTTAAAATTTGATTTAAAAGCTCCGTATATTCCTGAAAAAACTTGTAGACCAGATAAAACAAAAGCAGTAGTTAATGATATGTGTCCTAATACATAAATCATTTTT
>CAYRXL010000108.1:0-6412 GCA_964428295.1 uncultured Alphaproteobacteria bacterium | reverse complement strand
CACCTTCACGCGACTTAATCAAAAAACCTTCCTTCCCTAAATAATGAACACTTTTTGCCACAACTTTTGTAGACAAATTAACGCCTACTTCTTTGGCGGAATTCTTTAAACACTCAATAACTGCAGAAGAAGAATTTTCTTCTCCACATAAAGGTGCATCGTCAAGTTTATAATCACTTTTGATCTCATTTGCGTTAGCGGTGCTATCTTCTGCACATTCTTCCGCATCTATTTCATCTGCATTGTATGTTCTTCTAGTTAAGTTCCTATAATATAAATTTGCGCTTATTACGCTATCATTTTCAAGAAAGTAAAAACCATCAGTAGTAAAATGCATTAAATCGTTATTAGTTGTATCTGGCCAGGTGAATACGGACTCTCTTCTTTTTTGTAAAAGTTCTATAGGAGAAACACCGTTTCCATTAACTTGAGTTTTTGCTCCTAGAAATGAAGTGCCAAATTCAAAATCTTCACCTTCTTTCCCATAGTTTAAAAATACTCTTTTTGCATCACCCTCACTATGATCTCTCCACCCTCCATCATTTTGTATTTCGTATGTGGTGTAAATTCCAGAATCACCATGGCCTATCCCATATTCGACTATTTCAGAGTTATATCCAAAACTTCCAGTTTTTAGAGAGTTAGTAATTGGTTCTTTTTTTGTAGCAAAGTCTATTCCCTTTTTTGTTGAGATAGATAAGGATCCACCTAAAGCATTTAAACCAAAAGCTGGATTTGAGCTCATCAAGTCTATTTTTTTTATAGCGCTTTCTGGTATTAGTTCCCATTGAACTGTATCTCCAAAACTTTCATTAATTCTTATTCCATTTAAATAAACTGCCAGTCCTTGTGATTCTCCTAATAAAGGAGATGCAGTGAAACCCCTATAGTCAACGTTTTTTTGAAAAGAACTATTTTGGACGTCTTTGACTGTAACTCCTGCTAGTTTCTCAGCTAGTATATCAGCAAAGGTATTAGATACATTTGTTTCAATATCTTCTATATCTAGAGTTTGAGTAGAATTAGGAATTAGGTCTCTGTCAATACCAATGCCGGGCAGAGGTGAGACTCCTATTATTTCAACTGACCCTAAGTCTTCTTGAGAATGCACAAAAGATAACATGATCAAGTGTATGGAAAGAAAAAAAGTAAGTAAAAGATTCATTATAATATATTCCTATAGACTAAATAGGATTATCCTATAGTATAATATATATATATTCAAGCTTTTTTATAATTTTGTTGGATTCTTGACATTTTTATATACTTGTTTTGGATCAAAGGCTTTTTTAGTTTCCGTAAATCTTAATTTTAGTTCCTTTGCTTCATTTATTATAATTTCTCTATAGAAGCAGCTATAATATCCAACATGACATGAAGCCTTATCTCCACCTAAAGTTGGGGCATCAAGTTTTATTTCCAATATTAAACTATCTTGATCATCATCTATTAGTATTCTTTTTATATTGTGGTACATTCCTGATTCTTCACCCTTTTTCCAAATTTTACTTCTTGATCTTGACCAGTAATGAGCCAGCTTTGTAGTTATAGTTTTTTTAAACGCTATTTCATTCATATATGAAAACATTAAAACTTCTTTTGTATCTGCATCGATGGTAATTGTAGGTATTAATCCCTTGTCATTAAATTTAGGTGCTAGATCTGTTCCTTCTTCAATTTGTTTAATGCTGGTTCTTTTTTTTAATTCAATATTTTCTTTCATTATGTACCTTTGTAAATTTAATATTAATAATATATTTTAACAAAATATCCTTGAATATTATAGAATTAAAACGATGGGGAAATTAGAGGATATTTGTAATTAATACAATTAAATGATACAAGGTTACATTAAACTTTCTATATTGTTATATGTTTAGATTAGATAATAGGATTTATAATGACTCAAAATAAATTTAAAGAAGCAAATACTGATCAAAAACCTTCAGAAGAAAAAGTAATGGAGGCAGTGAAAACTTTAATAGCTTGGGCTGGAGATGATCCGCGTAGAGAAGGTTTATTAGAAACACCTAAAAGAGTTATACAAGCATATAAAGAATTTTTTGCTGGCTACAAAACTGACCCTGACAAAATATTATCTAAGACCTTTGAAGAAGTAGCTGGCTATGATGAAATGGTTATAGTCAAGAAAATTCGATTGGAATCACACTGTGAACATCATTTGGTACCCATATTAGGATATGCGCATGTAGGATATATACCACATAAAAGAATAGTTGGCATAAGTAAACTAGCCAGAGTAGTAGATTGTTATGCTAAGCGTTTGCAGACTCAAGAAACAATGACAGCACAAATAGCTTCATCTATACAAAGAGTACTAGAGCCAAAAGGAGTGGCGGTAGTTATAGATGCCGAGCACCAATGTATGACCACTAGGGGAGTTGAAAAATCTAATGCTAGTACTGTTACCAGTAGAATGTTGGGAGCCTTTCGTAGTGACGCTAGGACAAGAATGGAGTTTATGAATTTTATAGGTATAGCTAATTCTTAAATTCATTATAGTATAAATATTCTATAACTTATTTTTATGAGTATAATAAAAAGTGAAAAAAAGATAATATTAGCTTCAGCTTCAAAAATCAGAGAAAAAATATTAAAAAGAACTAATTTGATTTTTAAAGTTGTAGAAGCTGAAGTTGACGAAGAACAGATAAAATTAAATCTTTACGGAAAAAAACCAGATGCCATAGCTACGTTTTTAGCTAAATGTAAAGCTAATAGCGTAAGTCAATTAAATCCTGATTCTTATGTCATAGGATGTGATCAAATTTGTTTTTATAACAAAAAGATAATAGATAAGCCTAAGACTGCGAGTAAGGCTATAGAACAATTAAATAATCTTAATGGAAAAACACATAGGCAATACTCAGCTGTAGTGATAAGTTTTAATGGAAAAGATATATGGACTTATTCAGAATTTGCTGAACTTACAATGAAAAAATTAAGTAAAAAGTCAATGCTGACTTACATTAAGGAAGATAAGCCATTTCAATCATGCGGGTCCTATAGATTTGAATCCTTGGGGTGTCACCTTTTTTCAAAGGTAGTAGGATCAAATGATACTATTCAGGGACTACCATTAGTTCCACTATTGCATAAATTATATGAATTAGAAATTTACTCTATCCAATAAATAGGTAAAGTTTTTTTCTGTTTTAGGTAGAAAGGAAAAAGGTTATATTAATACCATAACTAAAAACTTATTAAGAATAGCAAGGCCTAAGAAATAAAAAACATTAAAGAAATTATTTTTAAGATGGATAAAGAAATTCAAAAACTAGAAGAATTCCTTATTGAAACTTTAATTTGTTCGTTGTTAGTGTGATGGGAAAATTTGAAACTACAATGTCAGGAGCGGCAATAGAATCAACTCTTAAGCAAATGTCTATGATAGGAGATATAGGTAAAGAAATTCTTCAAGAATTTGGAATTAATAGAATAGATTTGAAAAAAGAATATTCATATAAAGTAAGAGGTGCTATTCAATCTGCAGCAAAAGAGAGATTTGGTAAAGAAGCACTCTTTTTTTACGGTTTAACTATGTTAGATGGATATAAAAAGATGTTAGAGAAAAGTGGAGGAAGCAAACCTTCTCAATTCTTAAAAAGTAACGGTGATAGACTTGATTCTAATAATATAACTACTGCTAGAAAATCAAGAAATGAGTTTGTTAAAGCATTTGAAATTGAAAACACTATTATGACTAAAGGATCAATATTCACGCCAGAAGAAGACATTGTAGGTGCAAAAATGAAGTTAATATCATCTGATATTATTGAGTACACTTTAATTAATGCTGTGTTATTAGAGAATGAATATTTTAATAGGGGTATTCTTGTTGATGCACTATCTCCATTGATGAGAAACTGGAAAATAGACATAAAATTTTTGAAAGCTAAGGTTAAAGTTGGAAAAAGTGGCTGGTGTAAATTTGTTTGGAATTTACATTTTAAGAGGGAAAAAAGTAATAAAATAATTGGGTTAATTTCAGAAGAATAAAAAGAAGAGGCTAAACAAAAATTTATACAAAATGTACTTCAAGATGCAAACCTTCAAAGAAAAAAATCAGATCTTCTAACAAATCAATTAAGTAAATACATCCCACCACAAATTCATAAAGCAATGATGAGAGGAGATTATGATACGAACATCGCAACAAAGAGAAAAAAACTTACTGTTTTTTTTAGTGATATCAAAAATTTTACTGTAACATCAGAATCTTTACAGCCAGAAGATTTAACTAGATATCTCAATGAATATTTTTCAGAGATGACTAAAATTGCTTTAGAGCATGGAGCAACGATTGATAAATATATTGGTGATGCTGTAATGCTATTTTTTGGTGATCCAACTTCTAAAGGAGAAAGGGAAGATGCTCGATCTTGTGTAGAAATGGCTCTTATGATGCAAGAAAAGATGATTGAATTGAGAGAGAATTGGGAAAATACTGGATTTGCTAATCCATTTGAAATACGAATGGGAATTAATACGGGTTACTGCAATGTAGGTAACTTTGGTAGTGAGCAGAGGTTAACCTATACCATTATAGGAGGAGAAGTTAATGTAGCAGCGCGTCTTGAATCGGCGGGAGAGGCAGGTGGTATTTTGATGAGTTATGAGACGTATGCGTATGCTAAAGATATGATTGAAGTAGAAGAAAAAAAATCGATTAAAATGAAGGGAATTAATAGAGATATAAAAGTTTTTTCTGTATTAGGTAGAAAGAAAATCAAATTAAGAAATGAATCTATAAAGAATGAAACACTGAATAAAAATATAGAGTCTAGTGAAAAATTAAAAGAAAATGATAGAAACAAAATAACTGAACTAAAAAAAGTTGTAGTTGGTTTAAAATCAGAGATTAATGAAATAAAAGAATCTCTTAAACGCCTAACTAATAAATAATGATCTTATGAATAAGTTGATAATATTTAATTCGCTTACAAATAAAAAAGAGATATTTACACCTATAGATGAAAATAATATTAGGATTTATGCATGTGGACCTACCGTATATAATTATGCTCACGTAGGGAACGCAAGGATGGCAGTATCATTTGATGTTATAAGTCGAGTCTTAAAACTAATATACCCCAAAGTTACATATTGTTCTAACATCACGGATATTGATGATAAAATTATAAAGGAAAGTGTAGAGCAAAAAGTCTCTTGTGATGTATTAACACGAAAATATGAAAAGATTTATAATGAAGACATGACGAGTCTCAATGTTATAAAGCCAGATTTTCAACCAAGGGCAACAGACTATATAAATGAGATGATAATTGCTATTGAGGCACTTTTAGAAAAAAATAATGCTTATGAAGCTGAAGGACATGTTTTATTTAGTGTCCCTTCATATAAGTTTTATGGTGCCTTATCTAAAAGAAAGAAAGAAGAGATGATTGCTGGTAGTCGTGTGGAAGTTGAATCTTTTAAGAGACATGCTTCAGACTTTGTTTTATGGAAGCCTAGTAAATCTTATGAGCCGAAATGGGCTTCCCCATGGGGAGAAGGAAGGCCGGGCTGGCACATTGAATGTTCAGTGATGTCTGAAACTATTTTAGGATTACCTTTTGATATTCATGGTGGAGGAATAGATCTGAAGTTTCCTCACCATGAAAATGAAATTGCTCAGAGTTGCTGCTTGAAGGGAATAAATATAAACCCTCAGTCGTATGCAAAATATTGGATACATAATGGTTTTGTGATGTTTGATGATGTAAAAATGTCTAAATCTCTTAATAATACCCAGTACGTAAATAATCTATTAAATGTATTTCCAGGAGAGGTAATAAGATTAGCTCTTTTATCTAGTCACTATAGACAACCATTGAATTGGTCTGAGACAGTTATTCAACAATCAAAAAATATTTTGGATCGAGTGTATCGAATATTACGAGAGATGGAAGATATAAATATACATGGGTCAGATCCAATAATACCATCTAAAGATATTATGAACAGTTTATTAGATGATATTAATACTTCAAAATCCTTTTCTTTATTAAACAGAACTGTACAATCTTACAGTAAAAGCATTAATAAAGAGGATAAAAGAAAAATAAAAAAAGAAATTTATGCCTTGGGAAACCTGTTAGGAATATTTATGGAAAATCCCAGTGAATGGTTAGGATACTATCAGTCAAATCAAAATGATGAAATAAACAAACTTATTAAAAAAAGGGAACAAGCTAGAAAAAATAAAAATTTTTTAGAAGCAGATGAAATTAGAGCAAAGCTTTATGATATGGAAATAGAAATAGAAGATACATCTGATGGAACTATATGGCGAAGTAGGAGTAATTAAATAGACGATAAAAACTATTATGAAAAAAGAAGAAAATATTAAAATCACGTTTCCAGATGGAAATAAGCGTACTTTTGAAAA
>CAYRXL010000107.1:3675-6429 GCA_964428295.1 uncultured Alphaproteobacteria bacterium | reverse complement strand
TTCCTATAGAACCAGTTGATCCAAGTATAGAAACGCTCCTCAAATATAAACTCCAACCATAAAAAACTCCCAACCAAACTAAAATAACAGCAAACAAAAATCCATCTAATCTATCTAAAAACCCCCCATGTCCTGGAATATATTCAGCAGAATTTTTTTTATTAAATTTTCTCTTTACCCAACTTTCAAACAGATCTCCTGATGGGACAAATAAACCACAAAGGCAACCAATAATAATACCATAAAAAATATTAATTCCTAATAAGTGTGCACCTGAATACCCTGATAAAATCGAAGCTAAGAAGCCAAAGGAAAAACCGCTCCAGGTTTTATTAGGACTAATAGATTTAAACAACAATGGTCCTCTAAAATAGCTGCCACATAAATATGATACTATATCTATACTCCATACTACAATAAAACACCATATAATATAAATAAAACCCATGTCTATATGCTCACGAACAAAAATTAAAATTGAAATAGGAAAAATTACATAAAATATGCCTAACATCTTCCACTGCCATTTTATTTGAGAAATTATTCCAACTAAAAACATTCCCTATAGAATGGGCAAAATGAAAAGTATATAATAATCTGAATAAGCAAGAACTAGAGAAAAAAATGAAATAAGAATAGTTATGATAAACGATATAGATTTAAAGGATTCATCTATAACAAAATAATATTCCCTTATTAAAAAAAAAGTTAGTAATATGATTGGAATAAGAAAATACATTCCTCCATACCAATTTATAGTTAATGCACAAAAAATCAAAATAATTGAAGAAAGGAACCTTTCTAAAAGATTATATAACTTTATACTACACACGTATACCACCAAAACGACGTTCTCTCTTGTTATATTCCCTTATTGCTTCAAAAAAGTCATCTTTAGAAAAGTCAGGCCATAACTTCCTAATAAAAATTAATTCACTATACGCAGCTTGCCATAGTAAAAAATTACTTAATCTATATTCTCCACCTGTTCTTATAATCAAATCAGGATCAGGAACACCTACCGTATTAAGTTGTGCTGAAATAAATCTCTCATTTATAGATGAGGCTTTTAAAAATCCATTATCTAATAAAATTGCTATTTTTTTTATTGCGTTAGTTATTTCTTGTCTAGAACCATAATTTATTGCCACAGTTAGCACTATTTTTTTATTACTCTTAGTGATATCTAACGCTTTTTCAATTTTCTTTAATATATCTCTCTTTAATAAGGAAATATCTCCAACTATTTTTAATCTAACTCCTGATTTCTTCATACTTAATAATTCTTTTCCTAAAAAGTATCTAAGTAAATTCATAAGATCTCTAACTTCATTATCTGGTCTTTTCCAATTTTCTGTTGAAAAAGCATATAAAGTTAAATACTTTATCTCTTGCTCTATAGCGCCTTGAATTATTTCCTTGACTCTTTCTGCTCCTCTTTTATGTCCATCTATGCGGCTAAGACCTCTAGATACAGCCCATCTTCCGTTGCCATCCATAATTATTCCAACATGCGTTAAACCTACTGCTTTACTAATTCTTTTATTACTAATAATATTTGACACTTTATTCTAAATTTTTAGTATTTCAGATTCTTTAGCATTAATGATTATATTAATCTTTTCTATAAAACTATCAGTTAATCTTTGTATATCTTCGGATTGTAATTTTAGTTCATCTTCAGATAATTCACTGTTTTGAGATGATTTTTTGATATTATTCATTCCGTCCTGTCGAATATTTCTAATTGATACTTTAGATTGTTCAGAATAATTTTTAGCCATTTTTACGTATTCTTGTCTACGTTCTTGTGTTAACTCTGGAATAATAATTCTTATGGCTTGACCTTCAGTTTGTGGATTTAAATCTAAATCTGAATTTCTTATACACTTTTCTACTAACTCTGTAAGATTACCATCCCACACGTTTATTTTTATTACCCTTGGCTCAGGAGTCGATACACTCGCCAAATCTTTTATTGACATATTTTGGCCATATGCTTCTACTTTCATTTGATCTACCAATGAAGAAGATGCTCTTCCTGTTCTGACACTAGACAACTGATTTTTAAGTACTTCTATGGCTTTTGTCATTCTACTCTCTAGTTCTTTAATAGAATACTCAGGCACTTTTACCTCCTTCGCTACTAATTAAAGTAAAATCACCATAACCTTTTGTAGCTAATTGAAATGAATTTTTTTTATGTATTGAAAACACTACCATCGGTATATTGTTTTCTCTTGCTAGTGATATAGCTGAAGAGTCAATTACTTTGAGACCATCAGATAATACCTTATTGTAATTTATACTCTTATACTTAACGATGTTTTTACTCAATTTAGGATCTCCAGAATAAACTCCATCAACCTGCGTGCCTTTGTATATTACATCACATCCCATTTCAGCTGCCCTTAAAGTTGCAGCCGTATCAGTTGAAAAGTAAGGGTTTCCAGTGCCTGCTGCAAATATTATAACTCTCTTTTTACTAAGATGTCTTATTGCCCTCCTCCTAATATATGGCTCACATATTGTTTGCATAGGAATTGCTGATAATACTCTAGTTGGAGCTCCATAGGACTCTATAGCACTTTGCATAGCTAAAGCATTTATCACAGTAGCTAACATTCCCATGCCATCGGCAGTCGAGCGTTCTATACCTTCTGCAGCGCCTGACGTCCCTCTAAATATATTTCCGCCACCTACTACTAAGCATATTTCTTTCTTGTCATTATATACTGAAGTTATATCGCGTGC
>CAYRXL010000107.1:575-3665 GCA_964428295.1 uncultured Alphaproteobacteria bacterium | reverse complement strand
TATTCCATAGTTCTGACTTCCCATCAATGCTTCACCAGAAAGCTTAAGCATTATCCTATTCCAATGATCAAATGACTTCTTATATGATTTTTTTAAATTTCTCATTTAATCAAATACATTGAATAGATTCCTAAATTTTTTAATCGGCTTTATTAACAACTTGCGCTTTAACTTCATCTGCAAAGCTCTCTTTTTCTTTATCTATTCCATCACCTAGAACATATAAACTAAAGTCTTTAATAACAGTTAATTCTTTATTTTTATGGTTAAATTCTTTAATTATTTGTATAACTTTTTTTTCAGGCTCCATTATCCAATTTTGTTCAAGCAATGCAACTTCTGTATAATATTTTCGCATCTTACCATCTACAATCTTTTCAATTACATCTATCGGTTTTCCAGTTTCTTTAACTTGCTCAAAAAGAATATCTCTTTCCTTTTTTACTTTTTCATCATCTAAATCCTCTATACTTATTACTTCAGGTTTTGCTGCAGCTATATGCATTGATAAATTCCTTAAAAATAATTTTAATTCTTCTGACTCCTTTTCAATTCTTCTAGTTACAATAACAAGAACACCTATTTTCCCAATATTAGTTTGAACTTTATTGTGAACATAGCTTCCTATACTCACATAACCTTCATTCATAACATTAATACTATCAAGCAAGGAAACTCGTCTAATTATTATATTCTCTCCTATCTTAGAAATAATATCATTCAGCTTATCTTTAACTTTTACTTTCTCTTTTATTTCAAACGGAGATTTTAATAAATCTTCTAACTTTCCATTAGACTTCAAGGCAACATTTGCAACAGCACAAACAAAATTTTTAAAATCATCATTTTTTGCTACAAAATCAGTTTCTGAATTAACTTCTACTATTGCAGCTTTATTATTTCCATCTAATGAAATAGCTATTAATCCTTCCGCTGCTTCTCTTCCTGCCTTTTTGCTAGCTCTCGCAGCACCTTTCTTTCTCAGCCAATCTATAGATTTCTCTATATCTAAATTATTCTCCGCCAGTGCTTTTTTACAATCCATAATTCCAGCACCAGTTTTTATTCTCAATTCTTTGATTTTTTCAGATGAAACATTAACCATACAAACCCCAGGTTTAGAGAAGTCTTATAAAATATGAATAAATCAAATTCTATCATAAACATTTATAAATTTGTTAATGAAAATAAAATGGAATATAACTAATCAATTTTTTTTTCTGTACTTAGGTCAGGTTTTTTTTCCTTTTTTGGCTCTTTTTCTATAACTGACATTTCATTGTTTTTCAAATTTTTAGAATTGTCATTTTTAGCATTAGGATTCTTGGAAGGTTTTTCAATAGACTCTAAAATATCGTTTTCTAATTTTTCCTCAACAATGAGATCAGTTTCCCCTAAATCATTTCCAGTCGACGCAAAATTTTCTTTAAGTCCTGAAATAATAGTTTCTGACATGAGTTCACAAAAAGTCACTATAGCTCTAGTTGCATCATCGTTTCCAGGTATTGGGTAGTCAATCCCTTCAGGGTCAGAATTACTATCCACTATTGCCACTATTGGTATTCCAAGTCCTTTAGCTTCAAGTATAGCATTCTTTTCTTTATTGGTATCAAAAACTACTAATACATCTGGAATATTTCCCATGTTTTTAATGCCACCTAAAGATAAATTTAATTTATTTTTTTTTCTTTCTAATCCTAGAGTTTCTTTTTTAGTAAGCCCAACTTGATCATTCTCAAGTCTAGCTTCTAAATCTTTCAAAGTTTTGATTGATTTAGAGATGGTTTCCCAATTAGTTAACATTCCTCCTAACCATCTATTATTAATAAAATATTGGCCTGATTTTTCTGCTGATTCTTTTATCGGTATTTGAGCTTGTCTTTTTGTACCTACAAACAATATTCGTCCTCCATTACTTGCAACTTCAAGTAGAAAAATCAATGCTGAATGAAGCATAGGAACTGTTTGTTGCAAGTCAATTATGTGTATGCCATTTCTTACACCAAAAATATACGGCTTCATCTTTGGATTCCATCTATGAGATTGGTGTCCAAAGTGAATCCCAGCATCAAGTAATTGCTTCATACTAAAATCTGCTACATTCAAGTTTTACTCCAACAAATTAAAATATATAAGTTACTATTTCCAAGTCGTACATTCATAGCTTTCTATAATATATATTGCAAGCATTTAATAAATTAAATAAGCTTTTCAATATTACTTATTCCTTCTAGATTTTTTAATCTCTCAAACAATTCGCTAGAATGCAGTATTTTAAAACCAGAATAGATTTCAATATTTTTAGAGGTCTTTGTGTTGAGCACAAAGTTAATCTTCGTATTACCATTTGGGGTATTGGATAATAAATCTTTAATATTTTTAACTTCAATTGTATCTCTTATATATATCTTATATTTTTTAACTATCTTATTTATAAAACCTTCAAGGTTACGTACTTTATTTACAGTCAAACGTAATCTTCCATCGTGATCTAGTTTGTGCATGGCATTTATCAATAACATCTCACCCTTATTTATGTTAGCTTCAATATTCTTAATGGTATGGTCAAACAAATTAATTTCATACACTCCTGTTGGATCAGATAGTAACAAGTTACAAATTTTTTTATTATAATTAGTATTTTTTTCATCTTTTTTAATAACAAACCCTGACAATTCAAACAATTTACCAGAGGTAGCATTAATTTTTATTTCTGATGCTTTTGTTATGCCCAAATTATTTAAATCAGCCCAATGCTCTTGTAATGGATGCCCACTTGCAAAGTATCCCAATGATTCAAATTCTTTCAAAAAATATTCACTACTATTCCAAGTAGTATTTGTGTCAAAGAAAATATTTTTTTCCTCTTCCTCTATGTTTGAAAATAAAGTTTTCTGTCCAACTTTCTTTTCTTCAGAAGACTTTTGAGCAATATGAACTATTTTTTCTGAAGAGTAATAAATATTCCACCTCTTATTATTAAAATCATCAAAAGCCCCTGATGCCGCCAAATATTCTATCTGTCTTTTATTAATGAGATTGGGTTCAATCCTATTAGGCCAGGCGCTTGAACGATTACATAGCGTTGAT
>CAYRXL010000107.1:0-551 GCA_964428295.1 uncultured Alphaproteobacteria bacterium | reverse complement strand
ACTTACCATTTTGTTGACGTTCTTTTACTATATGCTTAGATACCATATCTCCCATATTTTTTATCCCACTTAGGCCGCATCTTATAGATAATTCTGAATCTCGTCTTTCTACAGAAAAGTTTACATCTGAAATATTTATATTTGGAGGTAATAGTTTTATATTCAATCTATCAAGTTCTAACTTAATCTCATTAAGTTTTTTAAAATCATCTTTTTCTTGACACATCAAACATGTAAGATATTCCACAGGATAGTTTGATTTAAGCCAAGCTGTCTGATAAGAGATATATGCATACCCTGCTGCATGACTTTTATTAAATCCATATCCTGCAAATTTTTCGATTTGTGTAAAAATTTCTTCTGCATTCTCTTCTGTTAAACCTCTTTTTTTGGCACCATCTATAAAGCTAGTTTTTTGATCATCCATTTCAGATTTAATTTTTTTTCCTATAGCCCTTCTTAATATGTCAGCATTTGATAATGTAAAACCTGCTAATAATCTTGCCGCTTCCATTACTTGTTCTTGATAAATCATGATTCCATTTGTTTCT
>CAYRXL010000106.1:1617-6477 GCA_964428295.1 uncultured Alphaproteobacteria bacterium | reverse complement strand
ACAAAACATCATATTTGCATGTTGAGCATGAGTAGTCCAAGTTTTAGTGCCATTTACTATATATTTTCCATTTTCTTTATTGGCTTTGGTGCTTAGTGATGCTAAATCAGATCCAGAATTAGGTTCTGAATAGCCCTGGCACCACCAATCCTGACTATTAAGTATTCTAGGCAAGAATTTAGATTTTTGTTTGTCATTACCGTATTCTATTATCACTGGACCAACCATCGTTACTCCAAAAGGAGAAACCCTAGGAGAGTTTGCTTTCGCCACTTCATCCTCAAAAATATACTTCTTAGTAGCTGACCATTGACATCCTCCGTATTCATTTGGCCAATTAGGTGCTAACCACCCTTTAGTATGAAGTGCTTTTTGCCAGTTAACAATATCCTGCTTATCTTCTACAACTCCCTCAGCTATCCTATTTCTGACATCAGATGGCAAGTTTTCTTTTATGAAATTCCTTACTTCATTTCTAAACATTATATCTTCTTCAGAAAAGTTTATATTCATTTTTCCCTCTTTATCATTTTACCATACATAAGCTTATAACACATTATAAAATAACATAAATTAATTTAATTTATTCAGAGAAATATTTTAACATATCTAATACTAAAGCTTTTAAAAAATACAGCTGTTTTTTCAGGTTCTTAATATCATGTTTGATTATAAGACTAAAATCTGAATTAAAAGAAACCTTATTTTCGTGAGAAGTAATCCAATTAATAAAATTTTCTGGGTAGGCATTATAATCTTTAATAAATAAAAGTTTATAAGCCTTCTTACCTATATCTATTCTTTCTAAATAAATTCTTCGGCATAGCAATTTAATTTCTATAATTAATAATAAATTATTAAATTCCTCTGGAAGGATTCCAAATCTGTTAATCATCTCATAGCTAAATTCTTCAATTTCATCTTTATTACTAAGCGTACCTAACCTTCTATATAAAGATAATCTCAAAGATAAATCTTGAACATAACTATCGGGAATTAAAACTGGTAAACTAATGTTAATTTGCACTGAATGCTCTTCAGTTTTAGCCCTACTCCCTTTTATTATATCATCAACAGCCCTTTTTAATAGTTTCTGATACAGTTCAATGCCTACCTCAGATATCTGTCCTGATTGCTCTGAACCTAATAAATTACCTGCTCCTCTTATATCCAAATCATAACTAGACAAGTTAAATCCTGACCCTAAAGTATCCATCGCTTGTATAGCTTGTATTCTTCTTTCTGCATTATTAGATAATTGTTTATTATATGAAAGAGTAAAATATGCATAAGCTTTAATATTACTTCTTCCTATACGCCCCCTTAATTGATGCAATTGGGCTAAACCAAACATATCAGATTTATAAACTATGAGAGTATTCGCACTCGGTACATCTAACCCAGATTGTATTATTGATGTACAAATTAACATATCTAGATTCTTATTATAGAAATTATACATTACATTATCTAAATTATCTGTTGATAGCCTTCCATGGGCCACAGAGAGTCTTATTGTAGGAAAATAGTCTTTGATAAGTTTTGTGACTTTATTTATGTCTTTAATTCTTGGAACGACGCAAAAAATCTGGCCACCTCTAGATTTTTCTCTTAAAATTGCTTCTCTTATTATATTTTTTTTAAATGTAGTTATTATTGTCCTTACAGCCAATCTATCTACTGGAGGAGTTTTTATTAAACTTAACTGTTTTACACCCATTAAGGACATGTAAAAAGTTCTTGGTATGGGCGTAGCAGATAAAGTTAGTAAATGGATATTGTTTCTATAGTTTTTAATTTTTTCTTTCTGAGAAACACCAAAATTTTGTTCCTCATCTATTATAACCAAACCTAAGTTAGAAAATTTAATATCATTGGATAATAAAGAATGGGTTCCTATCAATATTTGAATTTCATTTTTATATAATTTATCTAATATTTTAGTTTTTCTTTCATTTGAAATCATCCTAGAAATCATTTCTATTTTAATTGAAAAATTAGTAAATCTGTTTAAAAAATTATTGAAATGTTGTTGAGTTAAAAGAGTAGTTGGTGCAATTAGTGCTACTTGATAACCACTGTAAGCAACTGCAAATGCTGTTCTAAGCGCTATCTCAGTTTTACCAAATCCTACGTCACCACAAATTAATCTATCCATAGGATATCCAGATTCTAAATCTTTAAAAATTTCATCTAACGTAGACAATTGATCATCAGTCTCTTCGTATGGAAAGCCATTAGAAAAAGAATCCATTAAATCTCGATTAAATATAATTTTAGGAGCTTTTGAAAGTTTTCTTTTTGCCGCGGAATTTATAAGGCTACTAGCTAGTTCCTTAATTCTTTTTTTAACATTTTGTTTTCTTTTTTGCCAATTATTTTTACCTAGCCTGTCTAGTTCGATATTATAATCTGAATATCCATATTTTGACAATAAATCTATATTTTCTACAGGGAGATAAAGTATGGAGCCTTCTTTGTATTCAATTTTTACACAATCATGGGGTGCTGTAGAAATTTTTATTGTTTCCAATCCTAAGTATTTTCCAACTCCATGCTCTTCATGAACAACTACATCACCAAGGGTTAAGTCGATCAGAGTAACTAAACTCTTTTTTTTAATATCCCTACTCTTTATACTCCTTTGAGTTTTGAATATTTCATTCTTAGTAATAATCTTTAATTTTGGTGTTTCAAATCCTTCTAATAAAGGAATTATTAATATATCAATAAATTCAATATCATTAACTATATTAAATTTAAAATTTTTAACTCTTCTATAGTTAAATATAGAAAAATTCTCTAAAAGAGAAATTATATTTTTTTCTGCATCACTACCATCTGCAGTTAGAATTAGTTTTTGTTTTTTTTCCCTACTAAGTTTTATTTCTTTAGTAATATGTTCGTGAATATTGCTAGCTAAATCTTTTTTTATGTTAAATGGAGTTATAGGTTTACCATAAAAATTTATATCCTTTTCAGTTCTATCAACTGTGAGTTTGTTCAGTATTATTTCATTTCCTTTATTAAATAAGTTTTTAATTTCTTTATACGACAAGTACAACTCTGAGGGTTCTAGTGGTTTGTTTTCTTTAAGTTCATTAGTACTAATTATTAATTTACTTTGATATGCTTCATCAATCTCTTTCAACCTCTCCTTTATTGCTGTTAATGTCTTATAATTATAGACAATACTATCTACTGAAAAATAATCTAATATGGTATCTAGATTTTTATAGTAAAGTGGTACAAAATGCTCCATTCCTTGCACTCTTTCCCCTATTGATAATGTTTGAAAAAAATCATCAGTATTGCCAGCAGGACCATAACGTTTCCTATAAGAATACTTAAATTGTGCTATAATTTTAGGGTCCACAGGGGATTCAATAAAAGAATATACAACTATAGAATTTAAGTTTTTTTCTGTAATCTGAGTAATAGGGTTAAAAATTTTCATTGAATCTATAACGTCCCCGAAGTAATCAAGCCTTAATGGATACATAACTCCAACAGGCCATATGTCTATAATGCCTCCTCTAGTGGTATATTCATTAGGTTCTAAAACAGTACTTACGTGTTTATAGCCAAGTTTTACTAGGATCATGGACAATTCTTTAAAAGACAATTCCATTCCTACAGAAATACTTTTGTAGTTTTGTTTGAGTTTATTTATAGGAGGTAGTTTTTGAATAATACTTTCTACACTAGTAATAAATAAAATTTTTGAATCCGAGCATCTAGAAGAATTAACTAAAACAGAGAGTCTATCATTTAGAATATTATTACTAGGCGATATTTTATCATAAGGCATGCAATCCCATGATGGAAAAGTTAGTGTATTATACTTTTCATTCAATACATCAAAAATTTTCTTATAACTATTAAGATTTTTTTCTTCCGGAATAAGATATAAAATTCTCTTTGCATTGTAATTCTGCAATAAATCTGACACCAGGAAGGGTTCAAGACCACTAGGTACACTTGACAAAAATATTTTTTTTTCTAAAAGGTTTTTGGGTGTAAAATATATTTATAATTATCTTTTAAATAAATATGATTTGAAAATATTCACTATATTGGTTGGTAGATGTCTAGGAGTAGTTTTTACCTTATTTATTAAACTAAGCACATCTGCATCTTCTACTTGATCAATAAATTCTTCAAACTCCTTTTTTGATTTTTCATCAAGACTATTGTAGCAATAATCAAAAAAACCGCCCAATATTAAATCTGCTTCCTTTGTTCCTCTATGCCAACATCTATATCTTAATCGATTTTTATAATTATTCATGTTATGAACCTAATGTAATAAAATAAATACTATATTATTTATGCAAGCAAAAGAAATAAAAGAATTATTGTCAGATATAGAATCACTATCGGAAAATACCAAATTAGTAAATTGTATTAGAAGAATTTGTGGTGATAAGTTAATTCATTTATTGTGGCATTTGCCTTCTAACTTTTTGGAAAGAAAATATTATGACAACCTAGACGATATTCAATCTGGTTCTAATGCAATACTAAAGGTAAGAATAGAAAAACATTATCCAACATTTAAATGGATTAAAGCTCCATATAGAATACAAACTAGTGTAAATTCTAAAAAAATTAATTTAATATTTTTTAATTATTATAAAAAATATTTATTAGAAAAGTTTCCAGAAAAGAATGAAATTATAATAAGTGGAAAGGTAGACAACTACAAAAATAAATTGCAAATTTCACATCCAGAATATTTAGGCACCACTTTAACTGATGTAAAACTATTAGAAAAAAAAATATTTTACAAACTGGGAAAAGGAATAACTCTTAATCAAATAAAATCGCTAATTAGGGATGTAATAAAAAAATGTCCAA
>CAYRXL010000106.1:0-1607 GCA_964428295.1 uncultured Alphaproteobacteria bacterium | reverse complement strand
GAATGGCATGATACAAAAACCATAAATGAAAACAATTGGATTAGTTGGAATGATAGTATAACGAACTCCCATAATCCCAAAAGCATAGAAGAAATAAGTTATACTTCTAAGTATAGAATGCGATTGGCTTATGATGAAATATTTGCAAATAAGATTGCTTTAAAATTAATTAGAAACCACCTCAAAAAAGAGGAAGGAGTTTCCAGAGTTGCAATAGAAAATAATTTTGTAAAATCAATAATAAAAAATATCGACTTTCTTCTAACCGATGGTCAAAAGTCAGCACTAAATGAAATCATTAAAGACTTAAACAAGAAGGAAAAAATGCTACGCCTATTGCATGGAGATGTTGGTTGTGGAAAAACTTTAGTTGCAATACTATCATTAGTATATGCGGTAGAAGCAGGATACCAAGGTGCGTTAATGGTTCCAACTGAGTTATTAGCAAGACAACATTTCAAGACAATAAAAAATATGTGTTATAATCTTAATATAAAGATAGAACTTCTTGTGTCATCTGAAGAGAATAAAGAAGAAACATTAAAGAATATTGCAAAAGGAACAACAAACATAACTATAGGAACGCATGCTATTATTCAAAATATTGTTCAATTTAAAAATTTAGGATATGCAGTTATAGATGAACAACACAGATTCGGAGTACAACAAAGACTAAGTTTTAAAAACAAAGGAGTTAAAGTTGATATACTTTTAATGTCAGCTACACCTATACCAAGGTCACTCATGTTAGCTTCTTTTGGTGATATTCAGATCAGCACCATAAAGGATAGACAACAAAAAATAGAAGAAATAAAAACTTTACTTAAGCCAATTTCCAAAGTAAAGAGTGTTATAGACGCAATTGGAAGAGCAGTCAATGATGGTAAAAAGGTTTATTGGGTTTGTCCTATGATACTAGAGGATGAAGAACAAGAAATAATAACCGTAGAAAAAAGATATAATCAATTAAAAAATATTTTTAAAAATAAAATAAATTACATACATGGTAATATTGACTCTGATAAAAAACAAAAAGTACTCAACGATTTTATATCTAATGATCTACAAATATTAATTTCTACTATTGTAATAGAAGTAGGTATAGATGTTCCATCAGCAACAATAATGGTTATCGACCAATCCGAAAAATTTGGATTGGCACAAATGCATCAATTTACCCAAAAGCGTTTTGGTTTTGACCAGGACAACTTCATTGGCAAAACACCACAAAAAAACCAGTGGCACGAGAACTGGGTGGACTTTTGGTTGCAGTGCCGCATGCACCCCCAACTTGACCTTTAAGCTTACCGAGACGCATCTAAAACCTTTTTATCCGTGGCGGAGTCCTTCTGTGCAAAACTTCCCCAGTTGTTGGCCGGGCATGCGCCGCAGGCCTCCCTGCTCCACGGCGACCTGTGGGGCGGCAACTTTGGTGTTTTGAAAAACCACCAACCCTGTATTTTTGACCCTGCGGTTTATTTCGGCGATAGAGAAACGGACCTATGTCACGCTCGTCCTTTTTCGTGTAACTCCCGGGGTGAGCGGAGCCTAGCCACATCCATGCCGGCTTCAACGGTATGACGCCTTCGCCCCACATGCGACGATCG
>CAYRXL010000105.1:0-6536 GCA_964428295.1 uncultured Alphaproteobacteria bacterium | reverse complement strand
GTTACTCTTGGAAAGTTAGAACTTCTTGATCTATCCAAATTTGACGTCGTTCTCATGAGACAAGATCCTCCTTTTGACATGTCTTATATTACAACTACGCATATTTTAGAAAAAATTCACCCTCAAACTTTAGTGGTAAACAATCCTTCATCAGTAAGAAACTCACCAGAAAAACTTATGGTAACTAGATTTAAAAATCTTATTCCAGCAACTTTAATCACTAGAAGCGTTTCTGAAATTCTAAAATTTAGAAAATCTTTTAAAAATATTATTTTAAAACCTCTTTATGGAAATGGAGGTAAAGATGTTTTTTTTCTTAAGAGCAATGATCCTAATTTTTCTGTGCTTTTAGATAAGTTTTTACTTGAATCAAAAGAACCAATAATAATACAAGAGTTTTTATCTAATGTTAAAAGAGGCGATAAGAGAATACTTCTTTTGGATGGAGTTCCTGTTGGGGCTTTAAATAGATTTCCACAAAAGGGAGAAATAAGATCTAATCTTCATATAGGCGGAATTGCAAAAAAAACTAATCTCAATAAAAAAGATTTTGATATTTGTAGTGCCATAGGACCTTATCTAAAAGAAAAAGGTCTATTATTTGCTGGAATCGATGTTATTGATGGCAAACTAACTGAAATAAACGTCACATCACCTACATGCATACAAGAAATTGACAAACTAAATAAAACTAATATTTCAAGATTAATATGGGATTCTATAAAAAATAAAAAATCTAGATAGATGTCATTCTGCCAACATCTCTTCCTCCCATAAGATGTATATGCAGATGAGGAACTTCTTGTCTTCCATCAACTCCAGTATTAGATATTAATCTATACCCATTTTCTTCGATTCCTAATTTTCCAGCTAGCCTTCCTATCGTTTTTATTAAAGATAAAATTTCTTTATCACTTGCATTAAGAGAAAAATCAGTCATGTCTTTGTACTGCCCTTTAGGAATAATTAAAATATGATGAGGTGTTCTAGGATTGATGTCTTTAAAACACAAAACATTATCATTTTCATATATAATTTCCGAAGGTATTTCCTTCCTAATTATTTTTGCAAAAATATTATCTTCATCATATTTAGTAACAGTTGAAAAATTATTATTCACTTTTTTCTCCTTTGTCTCTTCTATTTATAAGAATCTTAGCTATATCGTCTTGTGATATTTCATAATAACTCCATAAAACACATAAATGAAAAATTAAGTCTGCACTTTCTTCTAGAATTTTTAGTTTTTCTTTTTGCATTGAAGCTATTACAACTTCAATTGCTTCTTCTCCAACTTTTTGAACAATTTTATCTATATCATTTTTCAGTAATTTATTAGTATATGACGACTCCTGAGGATTTCTCTTTCTGTCATTTATTAAATTTTCCAAATCACCTAAGATTTTACCTAATAGCATATTTTTTTTCATTTTTATCCTTTAAAATCTGACAGGGATCTGACTATTATTAAGTTCTAATTTTACCTGCTTGATATTATATTTCCCATAATGGAATATTGATGCTGCCAATAGTCCGGTCGCTCCTCCTTTTTTTATTCCTTCAACAAAATGTTTTAACTTTCCCACTCCTCCAGAAGCCACCACAGGAATTGTTACTGCCTGAGTAATTATTTTTGTTAATTCAATGTCAAACCCCAATCCAGTTCCATCCCTGTCCATTGACGTTAGCAATATCTCTCCCGCTCCTAAATTCACCGCTTTTTTAGCCCAATTAATCGCATCTATTCCGGTCGCTCTTCTGCCTCCATATGTATACACTTCAAATCCACTGTTTATGTTCTTATTTTTACTTCTTTTTACATCAATAGCTACAACAATACACTGATTTCCAAATTTTTCAGCACTGGTAGATATAATTTCAGGGTTTTCTACAGCTCTAGTATTTATGGATACCTTATCTGCCCCTGCCATAAGAAGCAATCTCACGTCTTCAGAATTCCTAACTCCCCCACCTACTGTTAGAGGCATAAAGCATTTACTAGCTGTATTTTCTAAAACTTTAATTATAGTACCCCTGTTCTCTATACTAGCTCCTATATCTAAAAAGCATAATTCGTCTGCACCTTGGTTATTATAAATTTCTGCCTGTTCAACAGGATCTCCTGCATCTTTAAGATTTGTAAAATTAATACCTTTTACTACTCTACCGTTTTTTACATCCAAACAAGGTATAATTCTTACTTTTAACATCCTTTAAGCCTCAGAGTATTTTAGCAATGCATCCTTAAGATCAAAAATTTCTTGATATATTGCCCTACCCACTATAACTCCAGAGATTCCTGTTTTATCAATTTTTTCTAAATCTTTTAAACTTGAAACTCCTCCTGATGCTATAAGAGGGATATTAGTTTCTTTTGATAAATTTTTAATTTGATTAATGTTAGGTCCTTTCATTACTCCATCTCTTGTTATATCAGTAAAGATTATAGCCGATAGTCTAATAGATGAAAATTTCTTTAAGTAATAACTAATAGAATATTGTTCTTCCACCTTCCATCCATCTGTTAAAATTTTATTATTATTTATATCTAGACTAATGGCTATTTTTCCAGGAAATTTTCTACTCGCTTCTTCTGCAAAGCTTGGGTTTCTTATTGCAGCCGTTCCTAAAACTAAACGAGACACCCCTAGTTCTAACCAATAAGATATGGCGTTTAAATCTCTAACTCCCCCTCCAAGCTGTATTTTAACTTTTGTTTTTTTAACTATTCTTTTGATTTCATCAGAGTTTTCTGATTTCCCTGAAAAAGCACCATCTAAGTCTACCACATGTATCCATTTTGCTCCTTTAAGTTCAAAGATCATTGCTTGTTTAAGGGGGTTATTATTGAATACTGTTTTTTCCTCCATTTTTCCTCTTTTTAACCTTACAACCTTACCATCAGATAAATCTATAGCTGGAAATAATATCAATTTTTTATTCCTTTATGTTTTTGTAATAATAATGTCCTGCAACCATTTTATTATTTCCTATCTTATGATAGTTGGGAAGTGTACCCCATCTTATATAATTCATTTGTTCATATAATTTTATAGCTCTTTCTTGGCTTTCTCTCACATCTAGAAGAATAAGAGAATAACCATTTATTAGTGCCTCATTTTCTGCTTTCTCTATTAATGCTCTTGCCAGTCCATGCCCTCTAGCCCAAGTTGCAACAAAGTGCGTATCAATAGATACTCTAAAATTAGATGCTTCACCACTAGGAGTGGAAGTTACCACTTGTATAGATCCAGCAATAATTCCGTCAAAATAACCTACAAACAACCATCTATTAGGGACTAACAGGACTCCTTTCCAATATAAATTAAGTTTTTCTTCAGTAGGCATATTTACCCATCCAAAACCCATTCCTGCATTTATGGCATTTTTTGTTGATTTTGTTAGTTCTTGCAATTCACCCGTTTTAAATTTTATTAATTTAGAAACAGATATTTCATGATTTACGGATTCCATTTTAAAAACTCTTCTATAAACACTTGCCCAGAGTCTTGGCTTTTCTCTGGATGAAATTGAACGCCAGCAATATTATCTTTTGCTATAGCGGCTACTATTTCTTGTCCATAATCGGTAGTAGCTAAAATATTTTTTTTATTTGAGCATAGCATATGATAGCTATGCACAAAGTAAAAATGCTGACCATTTGAAATGTTTTTAAGCAATGGATGAGCAGTTTGTTTTTTTATTTCGTTCCATCCCATGTGAGGAATTTGCAATTTTTTTTTTTCAATATTTAATTTTTTTACGACCCCAGAAATTAAACCTAGTCCATCATGATTTCCATTTTCAAAACCTTTCTCTGCCATTAACTGCATCCCTACACAAATTCCCAAAAAAGGTTTTTTTTTTACTATTTCTCTAATTGCTTCTAACATTCCTTTTATTTTAAGTAAATTTTTTTTACAATGTAAAAAAGAACCTACTCCAGGTAAAACCACCTTATCAGATTCTAAAATTCTTTCAGGTAGCGCAGAAACTATAACTTTATTTTGACTAGAAATTTTTTTTGCCACATTAGTAAAAGCATTCTCTACAGATCTTATATTTCCTGATTTATAGTTTATAATAGCAATTTTCATTTTTTTCTATCATCTATAAGAATGCCTTTTGTAGATGGAATTTTGTTTTTAGCCCTATTATCAAAATCAATAGCTTGCTTTAGACTAATAGCCAGCCCTTTATAACACGATTCTATTATGTGATGATTGTTAATTCCATATAAATTTTCTACGTGAATATTTGCACCTAAGGCTTGAGAAAAAGCTTGAAACCATTCTTTAAACAGCTCTAAATCCATAGCTCCTAATTTAGATTGGGTAAAAGATACTTTCCAAACTAAATATGATCTTCCAGACAAATCAAGTACTACCCGAGTTAAAGTTTCATCCATAGGAATTAGAGCACTTCCAAATCTTTTTATTCCTTTTCTATCCCCCAATGCATCAGAAATTGATCTCCCTAGAACATATCCTGTATCTTCTGTAGTATGATGGTTGTCTATATGAAGATCTCCTTTGGCATTTAATGATATATCTACCAAACTGTGCTTTGAAAGTTGTTCTAACATATGATCCAGAAAACCAATGCCAGTTTTAATTTTATTTCTTCCATTTCCTTCTAAGTTTATATCTGCTTTAATTTCTGTTTCTTTAGTAATTCTTTCCAAGCTGGCCTTACGCATTAAGATCTCCAATTTTGTCTTTTTTTCTCAATAATAAATATGTAGCCCCATCTCCTCCATCTTTCACGTGCGCGTGAGTATGATATAACACATACTTTGAAAAGTTCCTACTATTAAGCCATTTAGGCAATTCATTTCTCAATACACCACTCGGTCCCTTAGGTCCAATTTTTCTACCAGTAATTATAAGAACACATCGATGATTTTTAACTATGCTACTTTTTATAAAGTTTAATAATTCTGCAAACGCTTGTTCTTTTGTAAAACCATGCAAATCTAATTTTGAAGAATATCTTACCAACCCTCTCTTTAATTTCTGTTTCGAACGAAAATCAATTTGATTACTTATAAAAGTTTGCTCTTCTTTTATGAAGGATTTGTTTATAATAGATTTTTTATGATTTTCTTGTTTGGTGTTTTTACGTTTGGTATTTTTTTTTACCGTCATCTCTTTTGTTTCGTTATCTTGTTCTAAGTTATCTTTTTTTTTTATTTTCAGATCATTTCTAGTTATATAATTCCATAGCCTTTTTTCATTCTTAGATAATTCTCTTTTTGCCATAACAATTCCTCAATAGAAATTTTAATAATATAAATTAGTGCTATTCATTTTTTTTATATTATTTATCCCGCATAATGCCATGGTTAGGTCCATTTCATTTTTAATAATATCTAATGTAGCTCTTACTCCTTCTTTTCCTAAAGCCCCTAGACCATAAAGATAAGCCCTTCCAATAAATGTAGCCTTTGCTCCTAAACATAAAGCTTTTAGTACATCTTGTCCTGATCTTATCCCTCCATCAAAATGGATTTCCATATCACTACCAATTTTATCATATATCTGAGGAAGGGCTTTAATCGTAGACATTGTCCCATCCAATTGTCGTCCTCCATGATTAGATACCACTATGGCATTAACTCCTAATGATTTAGCTATTATTGCATCTTCTGGATCTAGAATTCCTTTAAGAACAATAGGTCCGTTCCATAGTTTTTTAATCCATGCAATATAATCCCAAGACATGCCCTGATCGAACTGAGAACTAACCCAAGACATTAAAGATGATAAGTCATCAACACCTTTGGCGTGCCCCACAACGTTTCCAAAGGTTCTTCTTTTAGTTTTAAGCATCCCTAAACACCATCTTGGCCTAAGTGCCATTTGGAAAAGATGATTAAATGTCAACCTAGGTGGTGCAGATAATCCATTTCTTATGTCTGCATGCCTTTGACCTAAAACACCTAAATCTAATGTAACTACTAGTGTCTCACAATTTGCATTTTTGGCCCGCTCTATAATATTCTTAACAAAATCTTTGTCTTTCATAACATACAATTGAAACCAAAATGGCTTTTTAGTTTTCAATGCCAAGTCTTCAATTGAACATATGCTCATGGTAGATAAAACAAAAGGAATGTTGTATTCCTCACAAACTTGTGCTGCTAAAATTTCCCCATCGCGATGTTGCATTCCACAAAATCCAGTAGGCGCTAAACCAACCGGCATGGATACCTTTTTAGACATAATTTCTGATTCAAGGCTCCTTTGACTTATGTCAATCCCAACTCTTTGTCGAAATTTGTAATGTTTAAAATCATTTTCATTATCATAATATGTTTTACCTGACCATGAACCTGAGTCAGCATAATCATAAAACATTTTAGGAACTCTTTTTTTAGCGAGTTTTTGTAAATCTTTAATTTCTAGTACTTTTTTCATATCAAATAAATCTATAAATCATAATAACATATTATATGATTTAAATTCATTCTAAATTAATTATCTAAACTAGTTAAAACATCCTGAAAAGAGGAAATTGATTTATTTTTTTTTAAT
>CAYRXL010000104.1:4502-6602 GCA_964428295.1 uncultured Alphaproteobacteria bacterium | reverse complement strand
ACCTCGGTTGTGATCTGTGGGAATTCCGCGATGGTATGGTGACCAAAAAGGATACTTATTGGAAATTTATCGGATGATTCGGGTCATTCCGTTAAATGGTTTTTCATTCAACAGGACAAGACATGATGGTGGTACGGCTTGTTGGCTGTCCAGATCAATATATCGGCTGATTTGGAAAGCGACCGGTTACTGAAGGGCGGTAGAGCGTATTTGATCTGGTGAAAACGGAAGGTGCCGCAGGCGAAGTCCCGTGGCATCGAATATGGCGTTTGCGATCGCGCCTGCTGTTGGACCAATCGATGCTTCAGATGGCCCTACCCAGGGTTCATCAGGCCGATCGATGAGAACAATTTCAATCTCAGGAATGTTATCGAAACGCAGAATGGGGTAACTGTCCCAGTCGCGGCTCGTAATACCCTGCTCATTGAATTCAACCTCCTCGTAGAGTGTCCAACTCGCGCTTTGGAGAAAGCCACCTTCGATTTGCAGGCGAACGCCGTCCGGGTCAACGATTTGCCCTGCATCGACCGCGATCACTGCGCTTGCCAATTTGATTTGTGCAAGGTCATCCACCTCGAGTTCCACGACAACTGCTGCATACGCCTTGAGATTGTTGTATCTCGCAAAAGCCAGACCCTGCCCAAATCCTGTACGGCGGGGCTTTTGTCGCCAGCGGGCATGATCGGCAGCAGCAGTGATCACCGCTTTCGCTCTGTCATCGTCAAGGTGGCGCAAGCGAAACTCTAAAGGATCGGTATTTGAACTTATGGCAAGTTCATCCATAATCGATTCGATTGCAAGTATGTTGGTGTAGGCCCCGAGTGATCTCAGTGTTGATGTACGCAGGGGCATATCGCGAACCAGATGTTTGACGACTCGTGGATTTGGAAACGAATATATTGGATCAGCGTTACGATGAACGCCGGCAAGCGGTGCCGACAGTGCCGGCTCCGGAATCTGTTCCTCCAATGGGTGTTCCAGATGATGCATGGCGAGTAGTCGGGAAGGCCCAACTTTGTTTGGACCTGGTCGAGGTCGGGTCCGATGGGTGTCACTGTAGGTCTCATGTGACCAATCGCTTACATTGCCATTCGCGTCAAGACAGGCACGTATCTCGACCACCATACATGGGACATAGGGTTACCATGCATGCTCGTCTTCTCGTGTACAATTCAGTAATACAGGACGAATCGGTATGGCCATTGCGATTAGCTCCGCGTCCAGTGCCGCGTCGTCGGCGCCATTGTGTCCGTAGCAACCAGGCCCGGGCCTATGTATCAACCGTACCGAAGTAAGGCTCAAGTTCAAGGCCTCCGCTAGCGTGGCACGCAGTGGATAAATGCCCTGACTGTGCGTCCATATAGTGAGATATCCGTGATCAAAATGAGCAAGCGCCGCCGAAGGTCCAATTGAAGCGTGCATGAGGTACGGTCGTTCAAATCGACCGTTTAGGGTGAATGCTGTGCCTTGAGGCGGAGCACCTATCGGGGATACAGGTTCCTCTACCGCAGCACCATTTCTGACAGGCAAACTGAGTCGCGGGTTAGTCACCAGGCTTTGATAAATATTCTCCACGGCCAATGCGCGGCCTTTTGACCAGTGTGCAGTGTCGGCAACGCGCTGAGCTGCCTTTATCGTCAGGTACTCGTCGCTCCCGGCAACGGCCAGGAAGCTGCCGTTACGCACCACTTGGACACCGAGTTGTGCGGCATCTGGAGTATCCAATCTAAGTAGCCTGGCGTGGTAATTGGGTGGTCGAATCAAGCGAGCATGAAGCATATCCGGGGCCATCATGTCGTGAACAAATTGCGTCGTTCCATTTATCAGTCCGGCAAGACCCAGGGGTTTGCTTGATTTTTGAACCTTCCGGTAAAAAGTTGCCGATTTTGTTAAAGCACCGGGGTCAACAGGGAGATTGAACTTTTTACCTCCCATTAACTCAAAGTAAGTAATCGATCGATTTGTTGTACGGGAGAGAACCACGCCATCGGTTACATCCAGTACATTTTGATCAACATCCAGTGCCTTAGCTGCTAGTTGAACAAGGACTTTTCTTGCGGTTGCACAGGCGAGACGGATGGCCTGGCCAGATTCCTGCAT
>CAYRXL010000104.1:0-4482 GCA_964428295.1 uncultured Alphaproteobacteria bacterium | reverse complement strand
GCGATGTCGTTGTATCTACGGAGTGAAGATCGATGCGTTCGAACGATACATCAAGTTCGGTCGCGGCGATGATGGCAATGGCAGTAGAAATGCGTTGTCCAATGTCCACTTTTCCTGAACAAACTGAGACACGGCCATCTGTTTCGATGGCTAGCCAGTCATCAATAGCGGGCTGTTTTTCCAAACTTGGTGTTGACGCTGACAATATAGTCCCGTTGAATGATCGCTATTCCGATATCGGTTTAGGGGGGTATCAATCAGTCCGGTTTTAAGGGTATTCGGATATCGCCATCAGTGAATGCAGCCAGCTGATCTACCGCTTGCAGTACTCGAGAATGTGTACCACAACGACACAGGTGCGGCTGTAAAGCGCGGCGGGTTTGAGACTCAGTTGGCGCCGGGTGCTGATTAAGCAGTCCAGTAACTGCAACCGTTATGCCAGGAATACAGTATCCACATTGGGACGCACCCGTATGGCTGAATGTGTCCTGAACCTTCGCTCCTAACGGGTGACTGGCGAGTCCTTCAGGGGTGACAATTTCGCATCCCTCAAAACTTGCCACCGGTTCAACGCAAGTTAAGGTCGAGATTCCCTCGATGAGAACCGCGCATGCTCCACATTGTTCAAGGCCGCAACCAAGCTTCGCACCAGTCAGGCAAAATTGATTACGAAGTACATATAGTAATGGGGTTGTCGGGTCGACATTAACAACTTGTGATTCCCCGTTAATCGTCAGGTTCAGTGATTGCATTAGAAAGGTAATTACGCCGTTGCTTTATGAGTCTACTGTTACTTCATGTCTGGCGTTATCGAGTAGATTGGTATCCTGGACAAGGTATTTATACAGGGAAATGCAAACAATTAAGGGACGGTGTTCAGGAAAGATCAGTTCCGGTCACACCCGGCATGGATCCGCGGGTCGCGGCCACTGTCGCAAGATCATTTTCATTTAATGTTGCAGCTGCTGTGATGTAGACCGCTGCGGCATTAACCATGTCAGTAATACTGACAAACTCACCCTCACTAGCACGCAAATCACCGGGCCCTGTTGCTGGATCGGTTGGACCACTAGGTGCACCACCGCTACCGTAGATACAAGGGGGGATGCCAAACCGGTTGGCATCAATGGCATCGGCACAGTAAGGCGGACAAAATGCGGCGGGAACTCGATTGCCTGTTACCTGATGGTGTGCGCCTACCACGGACTCCACAACCAGATGATCTTCGGCAATCCGGGTACCGGGCCGGGACACGTAAAAGTCAACTGTGACTGGTAATTGGACATAGCTTTTTTTAGCGGCCTCGTGGACAGCATCGGTGAATTCCCGTTGCACATCGATGGGATAGCGATTTGGAGGGAAACGCAAGTCAACATAGGCACTGCAGGTCGACGCAGTTCGAGAGGCGCGCCACGGCATTCCACCGACGATGGAACCACGATTAACCTGCGGCCACACGCCCATATAAATATTTTGCTCCCGGTAGTGTGGAATCCATTCGGTGACTGCGTTCCAGAGCAGAGTCATTTCGTCTATGGCATTAACATGTTTATCCGACCACGCCGTATGCGCGAACTGTCCACAGGTTGTTACCTTGGCCCAGACGCTACCCATCGTGCCAACTGATGGTACCTGGTCGGTCGGTTCACCAAGAAAGTGAAAGTCTGCCGTGACGCCGTGAATCAACAGAAAGCGCAGTCCCATTCCGTGACTGTGATAACGCTGGCCTTGAAACTCATCAACCGGGGCGAGTTCGATCTCCCCTGCGGTGCCCGCTAAAATTAGATCTCCCTGAAACTTGATCCCGGCTCGGCGCATTGCATCGACTCCAGCCACGTAGGATACAAACGCGTGTTTCATGTTGCAGATTCCGTTACCCCAGATGCGGTCTCCCTCAATCACTGGATGATTTTTCCAGCCTTTTCCAACGAGAAATTCCTCATCTCCACGTGCTGAAGTATCCAGATGTCCACTGAGCAGGACGGTCGGCCCGTTTCCTGTTCCTGGTAACCGGCCGATGGCATTATGACGATCGTCGTAAATGGTCTGCAGCCGGGATTCGCAGCCGACCTCACCAAAGGCTCTAACCAGGAATCGTGCCATGTCACCCTCAATCCCCGTCGAACTTGGAATCGAAATCATTTCGCTGGCCAGATCAATAACCAATTGACGATCAACCAGATTCAGAACTGTTTCAGCGACCATGTCGTTGTCCTCAGGAAGATGCTGTCTGAGATTGCAGTCTAATACGTAGTTAGGGTTTCGGGAACCCGGGCTGTGTCGAGCCACGTACGATGTTTTTATCCCCGTTCGCGATAGAGGAGATAATATTTTCCCAGTTGTTGGTTTTCGCCGAACGGACGATGGCTTCGAATACAGCTACACCGTGGATGACATCATCCAAGGGCACAGGAAAGGGGCAGCCGCCGGCAGTGGCCAGCGCAAACGCTTCTAGTTCTGCCCGTTCAGTATTGATCTTGTCGTAATGGTGAATGGTCTCCCGGCCATCCAGATCACTGACAACCAGACAATGCTCACCACGCATTTCAGCCCAGCCGTTGGTACCGAAGATCTGAATACGCCAATATTCGCCCGTTGCCATCAACGTTCCGAGGTATCCTGTCACACCACTGTTAAATCGCAACAGCATAAAAGTCGTGTCTTGCATTTTGACTGAGACTGATCGGCGTTCGCTGATAGTGAAAACTCTGTTAACCGGACCACAAAGGGCAATCATTAAATCCAGTATGTGAATTCCTCGTGCAGTCATGCCGCCGGCGGGTGATTCCTCTTCAGAGCCACGCCAGGATTCCGTTGCCATTCTAAGACCTGTTGGACCAGAGAATTGGCCTTCGACATGTAAAATCGAACCGATTTCGCCGCTGGTTGCTATGGCAATAAGATGTTTAACCGCAGGCCGAAAGCGCCGGTTGAAGCCAACAGCAAGAGTGACGCCAGCCTGATCACAAGCTATACGCGCGCGGTGGGCATCTGCAGCATTTAGACCGAATGGTTTTTCTACAAAAACGTGTTTTCCAGCCAAAGCAGCTTGGCGTGCATGTTGCGGATGCAGTGAATTCGCGGTGGCGATCACAATCGCTTCTATCTGTGGATCGTGGAGAGCACTGTTATGATCATCACTGATGAGAAGTTGATGCGTGTCTGCGAAATGTCGATGTTTCTGTGGTGATCGTGTGACTGCGCTTTTGAAGCGAATAAATTCACTCTTTCCCTGAACAGAAGCAACCAGGGCTTGGCCCCATTTCCCCGGTCCCCAGATCGCAGCAGTCAGCATGAGATCTATCCTGGTGGTAGCGGAGACCAGTTTTTAAAAAGGAGCTATGCCAATACTGCTACCGCCACACACGTGGAGTGTTTGGCCGGTGATATAGGACGCGTTTGGAGAGAGAAGAAACTCAATTGCTGCTGCGACCTCCGCTGGTTTACCCAGACGTCCCATTGGGACGTCACGCGTAAACTGATCCACAACACCATCGTTGTTGGTTAAGAACATCTCTGTTGCTATCGGGCCTGGAGAAACAACGTTTGCCGTAATGCCGTCGGCCGCCAATTCTAAAGCCCACGTTCGTGTCATCCCCATTACGCCGGCCTTGGCCGCGCCATAACTAGTGCGACCAGACCGACCCAGAGCGCCACGACTTGCGATATTTACAATACGTCCATAGCCTTGTTTACGCATCGCCGGAATGACTGCCTGAGTACACAAGATAGTCGCAAGCAGATTGACGTTTATTACATCATTAAACTTGCCTATCTCTACATCATCCAGTTGTTGAATGTGATTCAACCCGGCATTGTTGACTATGCCGCAAACGCGATGCTTTATAACTATCTCAGAAAGCAGTTGAGCTGTCGCGTCAGGTTGAACCAGATCGCAAACATAAAACGTCCCGGGAAAGTCTTGGCCGGCTGGGTTACGGGCTATTCCAATAACATCGGTACCGGCAGCGGCCAACCGGTCGACAGTTGCTCGACCAATGCCGCGGCTCGCTCCAGTTACCAGCACTGTTGCATGCTCCATAGTATGCTCCGCAGTTAAATGAGGCTTTTGAATGCAATCAAACTTTGTGACCATTCAATAAGAATTAGTTTAGCCCTACGGCGTTGATTTACCACTGCATAGCGGATTTGGACTTGCAGAATCACACAGTATTGGCTGTCCTGAGGGGGCATCATAGAGCGGTGCACGTGACGTTTAAATAGATAACAACAAGTTTCCTGCAAAAGGTTATCTTAACTAATAGGCAATACAGTGTATTTGGCAAAGGAAGGTGAAAACCCGCTGTAGAGTATGGTTGCTGGTTGGACAGAAAGGACTTGATCTATCGGCGTTAACGATACACTCTTTGTTCACGAGGGGGAATGATGAAGATTGCGAGTTGCGAAATTTCAGGTAAGGAACAACAGGCTTATCGATTTCTGGCTGGTGTTGTCACGACAGATTGCTTCATCGATTTATGT
>CAYRXL010000103.1:0-6623 GCA_964428295.1 uncultured Alphaproteobacteria bacterium | reverse complement strand
CTGAGAGCATTCTATCATTTTCAGCTGAACACGCATATTTTACTATTTCTTTTAGATTGTTTGGAAGAGTATTAAAAGAATTTAAGTTTACTGTACATTCTGTGGATGATCCTGGTTCATGAAAACCTGGACCGTAGTAGAATTTAGTAATTTTATGAAATCCAAAAGCTAAGTCATTCCATGGACCAACCCATTCTGTCGCATCTATAGCTCCAGATTGCAATGAAGGCATTATTTCTCCTCCCGGCATGGCAACTGCAGTGCCGCCCATTCTATTTAAGACTTCTGCAGCCAGTCCAGGTATGCGCATCTTAAGTCCTTTAAAGTCATCTAAACTATTAATTTTATTTCTAAACCAACCTCCCATTTGAGTTCCTGTGTTTCCTGCGGAAAAAGATTTGAGTCCAAATTCGTTATATAGCTCATCCCATAATTTCTGACCTCCTCCATAATTAATCCAAGCATTATGTTCCTGTGCTGTAAGTCCTCCAGGAACAGCTCCAAAAAATGGTGTTGATTTGTTCTTGTTTATCCAGTAATAGGGTGATGCATGATAGATCTGAGCATTATTTTCCCTAACTGCATCAAAACTTTCAAAAGCTGGAACTAGTTCGTTTGCAGCATATAGTTTTATTTTGAGATTACCATTTGACATTTTATCAATAGAATCTGCTATTCGTTGTGCTCCTGTACCTAGACCTGGAAAATTTTTAGGCCAAGTAGTAACCATTTTCCATTCAAAGAATTTACCTGTGGTTTCAGGAGCTTTCCCTTTTTCTTCAGGAGTTCCTGAGTTATCTAACTTATTGTTATCGCATGAAGCTATTACAGCAGTAGCCCCAGTAAGTATTGCTCCAGCTAAAACCTTCCTTCGAGTTATTTTTTTTAATTTTGGCATTAAATGCTCCCTTTTCATAATAAAATTAGCTTGACCCTAATTCAATTCTTTGTTTTATAAAACCATAATCAGAATAGGTTTGGTAGTTATTAAAATTAGTAAGGTTTTCTTTCCAACTTTCATAAATACGCTTATGTATATCACCTAATTCTGAAAATTCTTCCACAATGTCTTTTGATACATGTAACATTTTTCTAATAACTTCTTTGGGGAAATGGCCAATAAAAACATTATATTTAGATTCTATATTTTTAAAAGATTGAGAATTATAAAAAAGAAATTCTGAGAGACCATCTATATAACTAGAATGGCATACATTTGTAATTATTTCCTGTAAATCAATAGATAATAAGTTCCATGAATCTCTATTAAATATAAACTCATTTGTAGTTCCAGGTTCATGTATTCCAGGCCCATAGAAATATTTTGCTATTTTTTGAAAACCAAACGATATATCTACCCAAGGACCAACCCATTCAGCTGCATCTATAACACCTTGTTGTAGGGCAGGCATAATTTCACCGGCAGGCATATTAACAGCAGTACCTCCTAATCTATTAATTACTTCTGCTCCTAGCCCAGGAATTCTCATTTTAAGTCCTTTAAAATCTTCTAAGCTGTTTATTTCTTTTTTAAACCAACCTCCCATCTGAACTCCTGTATTGCCACATAAAAATGCTTTTACATTGAAATCTGAATAGAGTTCGTCCCATAATTCTTGACCTCCTCCATATTTAATCCAACTAAATTTTTCTGTAGCTGTCATTCCGCCTGGAACTGTACAAAAGAATGGTATTGCTTTATGCTTCGCTATCCAATAGTAAGGGGCAGATACTCCACAATTAGCAGTTCCCGAACGGACAGCATCAAACACTTCAAATGCTGGCACTAATTCCCCTGCTGCGAAATGTTCTATGATTAGTTTGCCATTTGAAGCAATTTCAACTTTTTTTGCAAGTCTTTGTGCATTTGTATCTGCTCCTGGAAAATTTTTTGGGAACGATGTTACCATCTTCCATTTGATAATATTTTTAGAGATATTAGGAGATTTGGCTGGGTCTTTTGGTGTTCCACCATCACATCCACTTACCAAGGCTGTGCTTCCAAGAATTGTGCCAGCCAGAATCTTTCTTCTACTTAACTTCATATTTTCTCCTAATAAATTAAATTACTATTTTAGATGTTCATAATAAACAATAATATTTAGGGATAAATAAAGCAAATGCTATCCAAGAAATTATAGTTAAGGGGATTCCACCTCTAAGATAATCAGAAAATTTATACTGTCCTGGTGCCATAACAAGTAGGTTGGTTTGATAACCAAATGGGGTAGCGAAAGACATATTGGCAGCTAAAATAACTGCTACTATAAATGGAGTAGGTTCTAGTCCCAGAGCATGAGCAGTGTTTATTGCTATTGGCATAAAGATTATAACACTTGCATTATTTGTCATAAGATTAGTAAAAACTGTAATAGCCATAAATAGTAGGCATAATATGGTTGATGGAGAAGCACCTGTAGAAAACGATAAAAATAGTTCTACGATCAGACTTGCAGCTCCAGTTGATTCTAAAGCTGTGCTATACGCTAACATTGATGCTACAGTTATATATATTCGTCTATCTATGGCTGATGTTGCCCTATTTATCGATATTGCTTTTGATAGTATCATGGCTGCGACTCCAATTAAAGCAGCCGCAGCTATTTCTACAATTCCAGAAGCAGCCAACAATATAGTACTTGCAAAAATTAGCAATGCTCTGATTGATCTATTTCTTGTGGGTAAGTATTTTTTAGACCAGTCTATCAATACGACATCAGTATTTGTTTTCAACCTAGAAATACCTTCTTCAGTACCTTGAATTAAAAGAACATCTCCTGCCATAAGTGGAATTTCAGTGATCCTTTCTTTCAGCATTCTTGACCGTCTTAATAAACCTAAAACTATACATCCCGTAAAATTTCTGAATCTTATTTGTTCCAAATCTTTTCCAATCATATCTGACCTAGGGGCAACTAAAACTTCAGCTAACACTCTTGCATCTTTTCCCAAGTCACTCCCTGCTTCATCTAAATTTACTCCTGGTTCTTTTGTTAAACGAGGATGAAATTGTTCACCTAACTTAGATATAGCTAGCTCTAGGGATTTTCTCTTAGCTGCAACTACTATTATGTCACCAATTCTAAGTTTAACATTATTAAAAGGAGCATAATATGCATGTTCCCCTCTTTGTATAAAAAGTATTGTATGATCTAAAAGTTCTTCAAATGAATTGTTCTCTGTGGTTAAACCAATTAATTTAGAATTAGGTTCTACTTCTATTTCTGCAAGAAATTGTCTAGAGTCTCGCGACATTATATTTGTAAGAGTTTTTTGTTTTGGCATTAAGTAGGGTAAAATTAATATTACAAATAAAATTCCTGGTACAGCTATAAATAATGCAGGGATAGAGATATCAAGCATTCCTAATGTTTTAGCACCTAACTCAGAAGCTATACCAGCGCCTATTAAATTCGTACTTGATCCTATTAGAGTTGTCATTCCCCCAAGCATGCCTACGTAAGATAATGGTATCAGTGCTTTGCTTAAATCTATTCCCACATTTTCTCTCATTGCGGCTAATAATGGAATGAAAATGACCACAACTGGTGTATTGTTTAAGACAGAGCTAAAAAATCCAACACATATCAATATAAATGATAGTACTAACATAGGATAGAATTAAAAATTTCTAAAGCTTGCAGCTATCGTTGCAAGTGCTCCAGTTGCGACCAGCCCCTCTGCTAAAACGAGTAATGCTATTACAGTTATTAACCCAGGATTTGCAAAACCTGATAATAGTTGTGATAGGTTAGGAGTATCATTATTAGGGTAAAGTAGAGATAATATTATTAGGGATGCAAGTAGGCCGATAGAAACTGTTTCCATTGGGAACTTATCAAGAACAAAAAAGATGATTGCAATTATTCCTATACCTAAAGTTATAAGAGCTACAATATTATTTTCTATTAACATACTAATTACATTGTAGATTATTTTTAAGGTTTCATGAAATATTAAATTCTTTTAGTAAAGATTTTCTATGTTCATTCAATCTAGGGACTTTTCCTCTGTTTTTTGGATCTTTAAATTCAGAGAACTTTATGGGATTGCCTGCTATTTTAAGTTTTTTTGATTTATCTCCCTTGATAGTTACTATCATGTTTCTTGATTTTATTTGAGTTGAGTTTATAGCTTCCTCTACATTATTAAGTGGCCCTACTGGCACACCAGCGACTTCAAGAATTTTTATCCATTCTTTGGTAGTTTTATATATTAATATTCTTTCTAATTCATATTTAAGATCTTCTACATTTTTCATTCTATTAGGATTTGAAGAAAATCTTTTATCATTTATCAAGTCTCTATTATTAATTGCTATGCATAATGAAGTAAAAAGCTGATTGTTTCCTGCTGCAATGAGTATGTGTCCGTCTTTACTTTTATAGCACTCAAATGGTGCAATAGAAGGATGTCTTGAACCATTTCTTTTGGGTGAAGTTCCGGTGGCAAAATATCTGGAAATTGCATTTTCTAGTATAGCAATTTGACAATCTAACATTGAAACATCTATATGGTTACCTCTTTTGGTATTATTTCTGTTTACTAGTGCTGATAATATCCCTACCACAGTAAATATTCCTGCTACTATATCTCCTATTGATGTTCCAACTCTTACAGGTTTGTCTCCTTCATTTCCTGTAAGACTCATTATACCTCCTATTCCTTGAACTATCATATCGTAAGCTGGCTTGTGTGCCCAAGGGCCGGTTTGCCCAAATCCAGAACATGAAGCTAAAATAACTCTAGGATTTAATTCAGAAATCTTTTTCATGCTAAATCCCAATTTTTTCATTGTTCCTGGTCTGAAATTCTCTAAAACTACATCTGCTTTTTTTATGAATTGATTAAAAATATCTTTATCTTTTTTAGACTTTAAATCTAGTACCATAGATTCTTTTCCTCTATTAAGCGAGGCAAAATATGATGACACTCCATTTATTGTAGGTCCAAACTCTCTTGAATCATCACCTTTTGGAGTTTCTATTTTTATTACTCTTGCTCCCAAATCGCTAAGTACCATACTCGCGTAAGGACCTGCAAGAATGCGTGTCATATCTAGAACTAAAACTCCATTTAATGGCCCCTTATTAGTCTGGTTCACTCTTAAATCTCCCTGAAGTTAATATTAATTATTTTTTTTTATAGACCACTCATGTAATATATCAGTTATTGAAACAATAATTTTGTTTAATTCTTTATTGCTAATTACGAATGGTGGCATCGTATAAACAATATCTCCATAAGGTCTCAACCAGACACCTTTGCTAATAAATTTTTTCTTTAGCCATTTTATATCATTTTCAATATTGTTAAGTTGCACTGCCCCCATAGCTCCGATAACTCTTACATCCCTTACTCCATTAATATTTAAGCATTCATGTAGTCCTTTTTCTAATCTATTTTGAATTTCAATAACTTGTTCGATCCTATTTTCTTTTTCGAATAAATCTAAAGAGGCATTTGCTGCAGCACATGCCACTGGATTAGCCATATATGTAGGTCCATGCATCAAGGCAAAGTTTTCGTCATAACTAAGAAAACTATTATAAATTTTTTTTGTAGCTATTGTTGCAGCTAGACTTATACTGCCTCCTGTAATTGCTTTTCCTAAACAAATTATGTCAGGTATTGTATTTGTTTGGTTCAGTGCGTACATTGTACCTGTCCTTCCAAATCCAGTAGCTATTTCATCAAAAATAAGTAACACTTTAAATTTTTTTCTTATGTTTTCTATAGAATTAATTATTTTGGGAGAGTGAGTTTTCATTCCTCCTGCGGCCTGCAGTAAAGGTTCTATAATAATACCTGCTATACTATGCTCATTTTTTCTTAGTAAATTCATAAAATCAATCTCAGTTCTTTTGCATTTTGGAAGATCTGATTGTATGTGTTTTGTAAAATAATTTTTAAAGATAGAATGCATTCCTTCGTCAGGATCACTTACTGCCATTGCTCCACTACTATCTCCATGATAAGCATGTTTGAAATAAATAAATTTAGTTTTATTTTCTTCACCTCTGTTTTTCCAGTATTGTACAGCCATTTTGAGTGCAACCTCAACAGCAATAGATCCAGAGTCAGAAAAAAAAACTTTATAAAATTCTTGAGGTAGAGTTTTGATTATTCTTGAGCTTAATTCAATGGCTTGATCGTGAATTAATCCTCCAAACATCACATGTGACATTTTATCAACTTGTTTTTTTATAGAATTTTTTATATGTGGATGATTATGTCCGTGGCACGCAGTCCACCAAGAAGAAATTCCATCTATTAGAGTGCTACCATTTTCTAAGTATATTTTTGTTCCTAGAGTTTTTACTGCTTTTAAGGGAGTAGGTATCGTTTTCATTTGTGAATAAGGTAACCACAAATTCCTAATGTTATTAGACATATCTTTAGGAAATACTTTCTATTGGATTTAATCCTAAATTTTCAAACATGTACTTATCTTCCTCTCTGTTTTGATTCGGAGTTGTTAATAGTTGTTCTCCTTGAAAAATCGAGTTAGCTCCTGCTAAAAAAGCTAAAGCTTGAGAGGAAGTGTTCATCTTGGTTCTACCAGCAGATAATCTCACGTAAGACTATGGCATTAATATTCTAGCTGTCGCTATAGTTTTAAT
>CAYRXL010000102.1:3531-6629 GCA_964428295.1 uncultured Alphaproteobacteria bacterium | reverse complement strand
TACTAGACACCTTCTCTGTAGGCAAAACAATGCATACATCTAAAGTATTAAACTGATCGTCCAAAACCGCTCCTTTACCTATATACGCACCCAACCTCAGATATCCCTTTATGAGAGGAGGAAGGGTTTTTCTTGCTAAAACGTTATTAATATTTTTCTTTTCTTTATATTTCATATTAATGTACCTACCTTTTAGAGCATAAGGTCTTAGATATGAAGGTGCGAGATAATTTTCAGAAAGATAACTCAACGCCTCCTTGTGAGGAATTACATCTATTCCTGGAAACGATGCACATCCAAACATAATTTTAATATCATAGTGAAAAACATAGTTTGCAATACCCTTCCAAAGCAAATGCATAGTTTTTCCATCTCTATAGTCTGAATGAACACAACTTCTGCCCAATTCCAGTATATTACCACTATAATTAATCAGTTTGTCTATATTATATTCGCCTGCTGTATAAAATTTTTCCTTCTTACTTTTATCCCCTCTATTTAATCTGTAAGTTCCCACTACTTTATTTATAAAACTTCCTTTTATTCCATTATCTATTACTAACAAATGATCAAAAAAGTGATCAAATGGATCTATATCTCTTCTTGTTTTTTTTATGTTTTCAGAAGGCTTTGCATTCATTTCTTCGTAAAACACTTTGAAACGCAAATATTGAGCAGCATCAATTTCTAAATTGTTTTCTGCTAATCTTACTTCCAAATTGCCTAATTTAAGCTCATTAAGTTTAAAATAGTAATCTTCTGCTAAAGCCATATCTTTTCTATTCTTTATTTTGCTTAGAAAGCTTTCTAGCAAACAATTCTAGTCTATGATCCACTAACTCATACCCTAATCTTTTAGCTACTTTAGTTTGAAGAGTTTCTATGTCGTCATCTACAAACTCTATAATATCACCTGTATCTACGTCTATAAGATGATCATGATGTTCGCCTGTCAGCTCTTCATATCTAGACTTGTTTCCCCCAAAGTCTATACGATTTAAAACACTGTTTTCCTGAAAAAGTCTTATTGTCCTGTATACAGTCGCTAAACTAATCTTTGGGTCTATTTTATTGGCTCGCTTAAACACTTCACTCGCATCAGGATGATCCTTCGACTTAGATATCACCTGAGCAATAACACTCCTTTGCTGAGTAATTTTAATACCCTTTTGTATGCAAATCGCCTCTATACGAGAAATTTTATTTATTTTATTTACCATAAAACTATAATACTTTAAATTATAATATTTTTAACATATTTCTATAAATAAATATAATATTTTAAATAAATAATGTGGTAGAAAGAAACATAACAGGAAGTAAATAAAATGTTTATAGATATCACTCAAGATCTCTGCCCCATGACTTTTGTAAAAACTAAGCTGGCAATAGAACAATTAAAAGATGGAGAAGAATTGATAGTTATACTCAAAGAGGGAGAGCCGCTTGAAAATGTTCCTAAAAGCGTTTTAGATTTGGGTTATTACGTAAAAAAAATTGAGGATAAGGGTGGAGGTATATATAGTCTAACAATCATCAAAAATACTACTTCAAACTATAGTCCATGACAATAGCATCCTCTACGCCAGAAAAAGATTTATAGTAATTTTTTCTAATACCGCTTCTTTTAAAACCAAATTATTCATATAATGATAATGCTTTAAAATTAGACATAGCTACTACTAATATTAACTTATTCGCGTTCTTATTAATCGCTTTAGAATGTAAAGAACCCAAAAGATCAAGACCTATTCCCATTCTTCTGACATCGTCTTTTACCTCTAATAAAATAATGTCTATGGTATCATACAAATATTTTGCCACCAAATTTCCTTCGTAAGGAGGCATAGACGAAAAGGCCCATATTCCATTTTGATGCATTAGATTTAAATAAGATTCTTTATTCCAAACAATAAAGCTCTTATTATCTTTAGCTGCACAGTATATATCATAAGCCTCTAAAGGCGACAAATTGTCTGATATTTTATAGTTGTTTAGAAGTTTTTGCATAATGATCTTTTACATATAATGGAATTGGAGCTCCATTATAATTGTTTTCTCCTCCTTTTTGGAAATGTTTTTTAATAAATGTTTTTGACAATGAATATAATGCCTCACTACTTGGTAATGTTTCAATAGAATTAGCTATATTCAAATCTTGTATATTGTTACTAGCTAATATTATAGGCCGAACATCCAATTTCATTATTTGTTGTTTATTTATAACTACCGATTCTTCCAAGAACAGGTTATCAGTATTATAAATCTGCATATAATAAGATCCCGCTCCAGCGCTTATTAACGTCATTACTGATTTAAACTTTTGCTTTATTAGTAAAAACTCTTGCAAAAGGGCATAATGATTTGAATAACCAATCACTGGAACATTATTTGAGATCCCTAAGGCAATCGCAGCAGATATACCTACCCTTATTCCCGTAAATGACCCAGGTCCTTTCGATACTAATATCATCCGTATTTCTGATAAATTGAGTTTTGATTTTAGAAGAACTTCATCCAAAGACTTTGGAATTATAGATTCCAGACCTTTTTCTACATTTGTAATTTTAAAAAAATTTCCTTCCGAGGTACATAATAGAATAAATAATCTTTTTAAAGATGATTCTATTATTATAAAAGGTTTACAATTCATTTTAATCACTTACTTTAAACATATTATTAAAATACAGATCAATATTATAATGAAATTAATAGAAATAAAGCCTCCTAATTTTAATGTAAACTTAGATATAAGGTATGCAACTAAAAACAATTTTACAGGGAAGCCAATCTATAGTAACACCAGATGTTATCTTATTGAAAAAGCTGCAAAAAAATTAAAAAAAGCAATAAAGATTGCATGTCAATTAAATTATAAACTAAAAATATACGATGCCTATAGACCAGAAGAGGCTCAATATAAACTGTGGAAATATAATCCTGACCCAAATTTTTTATCTGACCCTAAAAAAGGCTCTCCTCATACCAGAGGAATAGCTCTAGACCTTACTCTACTGGATAGTAATATGAATGAGCTGGATATGGGAACTAAATTTGACGAATTTTAACAAAATTTCGTATAATTTTCACATTATTGG
>CAYRXL010000102.1:0-3521 GCA_964428295.1 uncultured Alphaproteobacteria bacterium | reverse complement strand
ACGACAGCAATCTCGTGAGCAAAAATGCAAGAATCAACCGATCTATTTTACTCTCTATTATGACCATATCAGGTTTTGATTTTTACTTAAACGAATGGTGGCACTACCAGCTTTTTAATTCAAAAAAATACCCACTAATCAGATTAAATGATAAAAACTGACAAATTAAATATTTTCATCTCTTGTCTCTCTTACTTCTTTTATGGAAGGAATAAAATGCTTCAGCATATTTTCCACCCCCATTTTTAAGGTAGCTGTAGCAGATGGACATCCAGAACAACTCCCTAAAAGTTCTAGTTCTACTATACCATCTTTGAAACTATGAAATATTATATCTCCTCCATGACTCGCAACTGCTGGTCTAACTTTAGATTCTATCAATTCTAAAATTTGCTTCTCTATTGGATTTGAACTCTTAGTTTTTTTCTTATCTTGAATAGCATCTATGTCTACTGCTTCATTTCCTGATTTAAAAAAATCAACTAATGAAGATAGTAATAATGTCTTAAGTGGCATCCAATTTAGCTTGCTTTCTTTAGTTACTGTTACAAAATCTCTCCCTATAAATACTGAAGACACTCCTCTTATTCTAAGCAATCCAGTCGCTAGTTTAGAGGTTTTTGCATCTTTGATAGTCTTAAATTCAATAGGATTACCTTTAAAAAATACTTCTCCCGGCAAAAACTTTAACGTTTCTGGGTTTGGTGTTTCTTCTATTTTTATAAACATTTTTCTCCTTTTAAACTAATTCTTATCTAAAGTATTTTCAGGAACCACTATAACAGGAACTTTAATATTTTTAATGAGAATTCCTGTAAATGCATTAACTAGCTTATTTTCCTCAGGTCCATCAATTGTAGCTCCTAAAACTAAACTATTTATATTAGAATCTCTAGCAATAACGTCCATAATCTGTTCAACTTTATCGCCTTCCCTATATATTAGTTCAGGTTTAATATTAAAATCAATCTTTATTTTTTTACTTATCTGCTTTAGAAGAAGTTTTGCCTTTTCTTTTGCCTCTTTTCTCATAATACTTTCTACACCCTTCCAATGTCTAAAATTAGCCTTCTCTAACACATGCAATAATGTGACAGTCCCAGAAATTTTCTTTGCTTGATTACAAGCAAAATTAAGAGCATTTTTGAATTCCATACTATCATCAAAACAAAGTAAATAGTTAGTCTTCATATGATTTATATTATTTTTCATTGCTTTATTAATCTAAGTCTTTCTTACAACTTCGTTTGCTACTAAACCTAAAAATAATGCTATAAGCACTGCGACTATACCATAAACTAGGCCTGATGAATCAGATAAGCTAATAATCTTCGCACCTACTCCAGATTTTGAAACTTTTATGGTAGTTCTTTTTGCGCCTATAACTTTTCCTCCTTTTAGTAATAAAGTATCAACAGTATAAACGCCTGGTGGAATAACTGAAGGAAATATCATTTCTGTCTTAAACAAAGCATTATCTGTAACCATTATCTTACCTATTTCCTTGGAATATCGCTTGGTTTCATACATTCCCTCTATAAGTCCATCTATCCATTTTTCTCTTTCATAATCATGTAATTCTTCAGCACCTGCAAATCTCAAATTATTTATTCCAATTTGATTCGCATATAATGCTTCGTTAGCACCTAATTCATTCAAAGGTCTAGTTGATGCCACAGCATAGTAACCTGGGACATCTGTAAAAATTTGTTCTCTTTTATTTAACCATATACCCCAAAATTTTTCTTTGAGTCTTACTCTTACAGTTGCCCTTGGTCCAGTAACTGCAACTGCAACATCTCCTGGACCATCAATTGAACCAAACAAAACTAATTTAGCGCCTGTAAAACCAGCATTTATAGAAATTTGGTCATTAGAAAGTTCTGTAAAAAGTGGATCTTTCCCATAACAAAAACTTATTATAAAATATATTACTAAAAGATTTTTAATTATACTAATATAATTCATATCTAAGTTATCCTAAATACTCTATAGTATATAAGTTTTCAGGGAATTGTATTAGTTCTAATAAAAGAAATAAAACTATTGCCAATATTATCATCGCTAACAATAGCCGTATAACCTCTCCTGAAATACGTTGCACCATTCTACTTCCGATTTGCACCCCTATGACAGCTCCTATTAATAATATAATAGATAAAACTATATCAACAGTATGATTCACTGAAGCATGCAAGATTGTTGCTGATGCTGTAACAAATACTATTTGCATCAAAGATGTGCCTATTACAACTTGAGTAGGCATTCCGAGTATATAAATCATGGCAGGTACTAATATGAAACCACCTCCTACCCCCATAATAGCCGCCAAAATTCCTACTACAAAACTAACTAATATGGGAGGAATGATGCTTATATATAATTTGGATCTCCTAAATCTAACTCTAAATGGAAGACCGTGAATCCAGCTATGCTCATGAAGTTTTATTAAACCGCCAGATGCCTTTCTCCTTCTTGTTCTTATACTCTCAGCAAACATCAACATTCCAATGGAACCAAGAAATATTATATACGTGAAAGATATAAATTCTTCTATTTGCCCTATTTCAGATAAAATTCTGAATAGTATTACTCCTACAATAGAGCCTACCACTCCACCAATGAGCAGTATAAAGCCCATCTTAATATCAACATTATTTCTTCTATAATGCGTCATAAAGCCTGATATAGATGCTCCAACGATATGATTAGCTTCACTGCCTACCGCTACTGGCGGTGGAATTCCAATAAGAATTAGAATTGGAGTAGTTAATATTCCCCCACCAACGCCAAACATTCCTGATAAAAACCCGGCAGATAAACCTATAAAAAGCAAGAATATTATATTTTGAGAAACCTCTGCAATAGGAAGATAAATTTCCAAATTTTATTCCCTTTTAACTTAAAAAATTAATCAGACGTACCCTACTATTTGTTTAACATCTTTAATCACTGAACTAGCAACTTTCTCTGCTTTTTCAGCGCCTTCAGATAATATTTTATCTATATAAGATCTATCCTTCATTAAATTACTTATCTCATTTCCTATCGGTTCAATATTGTCTATCACCAATTCAGTTAAATCTTGTTTAAATTTACTTAAAGGACAGCCATTAAAATAATTTACTACTTTTCTAACTGGATCACCAGATAGTGCACAATAAATACTGATAAGATTACATATCTCAGGTCTGTCATTTTGAATACTTTCCAAAAAGTTTCCATCTGAACCAATACTTTCTTCCTTAGGCATAGGATGCATATCCGTTTTAGCCTTTTTAATTTTCATAGATATCGAATCCTTATTATCAAGTAAGTTTATCCTTGAATAATCAGACATGTCAGATTTAGACATTTTATTTTTTCCGTTTCTCAGACTCATTATTCTTGCTGTATTTCCCAATATCAAAGGCTTCACTTCTGGAAAATAGTTAACTTTAAAATCATTATTAAATTTTTGTGCAATATCTCTAGCAAGTTCTAGATGTTGTTTTTGGTCTCCTCCCACAGGCACTAAATTT
>CAYRXL010000101.1:3454-6652 GCA_964428295.1 uncultured Alphaproteobacteria bacterium | reverse complement strand
AAAAAGAAAAAAATTAGATTTGAGAAAACTAATATAGTAGATAATAGATTAAATTATACTGGCAATTTCTTAGATTTAGAATGCGATTTAGTGATTTTAGCAATGGGTTATAAAGTAAACAAAGTGAGTGGAATCTCTTTCGATGAGGAAAAAGATGTAATTCTAAATAATAACGGTCTCATAGAAAAAAACATCTACGTTACTGGCTGGGCCGCTAATAATACAGTAGGAGTTATAGGAACTAACAAAATAGATGCAGACAGAATAGCAAAGTTATGCTTATCAAACATTCGTATAAAAAACAAAAAAGCTAAAAAAAATATAAAGGATGTACTAAAGAATAAAAAAATAAAATTCATATCAATGCAAGATTGGGAAAAAATAGATCAATTAGAAATTAAGTTAGCAAAAAATGGATTAACTAGAAGAAAATTTACTAATGTAAAAGAAATATTATTAGAGTTAAAACTTTAAACAGATTGATTATTTTGAAAACTACTTATAGCAAAAATATCATACTAGGATTAATAACTATATTTCTATATTATAAAACTGCTCATTGTAATGATATTATGCTTCTAAGATGTGAAGAAACTACCACAGGAACTAAACGTAGTGATTTATTTAAAATCATTCCTCCAGAGTTTCATTGGTACTATAAAGGAGTATGGTATGAACTTTCTATCTCAGATACTTCAGTAGCAAAAGATTGGAAAGTATCCTTTGAAGTAGATAAAATAAAATTATTTAATAAACCTACTGGATGGAAAAGAGAAGTTGACTTGAAGAACATGACTGCAAGATTAGATTTTCCTACAGGTGAAAGCTACATCTATAAATGCTCCAAGTTAAATGAATAATTACAGATGTTTCCTTTTTTCTATCATTAACTTAAACTTCTCTAACTCTTTTTGGTCTACTTTATAGGTATGGTCATCATCTGGAAAAGATAAGTTTTTTACTTCTTCTACATATTGCTTTATTGCCGCTACCGCCACCTCTGTAAGTTTTGCGTATCTTTTAGTGAATTTTGGCTTAAAATCATCAAAAACTCCCAATAAATCATATCCTAATAAGATTTGACCATCTGTTCCTACTCCAGCCCCTATACCTATAGTTGGTATTTCAAGTTGACTTGATATTATTTTAGCAATATCTCCAGGAACGGCTTCAAATTCCAACATAAAACATCCTGCATCTTGTATTGCCAATGCATCATATAAAATTTTCATTGCAGCATCAGCAGTTTTTCCTTGAATTTTAAAGCCTCCAAAGACTGCTATAGTATGAGGAGTAAGACCAATATGAGATGCCGTCGGTATGCCAGATTTTACCAGCCCTTCTAAAATATGTTTTTGCCTTTTCCCACCTTGAGGTTTTACTGCATCGCAAGAAGCCTCTTGCATGAAACGAGTAGCATTATGTAATGCTTTATCCAAAGTATTATAACTTTGATATGGCATGCATCCTAATACAAAAGTATTTGGAGCACCTCTTCTAACTGATTTAGCATGTAATATCATCATATCCATTGTTGCTGGAATTGTATTAGGATGCCCATGAGCAATCATAGCTAAACTATCACCAACTACCGCTACGTCTACTCCTGCTAATTCTGCCCACTTAGCAGATGTATAATCAGGTACTGACATATATACTAACTTTTGTTTTGTGATTTTTGTTTCTTTAATTTCTGATATAGTTATTTTTTTTACTTCCATTTACTCCTCCTGTTAAATAGAATATAACAATTTCAACAAATTAAAGTAACTCATAAGATATGCAAGATAAAAGTAAATTAGCTAATAGTGTGATAAAAAAAATGTTTCTAAAAGATTCCTTTTCAAAAAGTTTGGGAATAAAAATTATAGAAAATGCAGAAGGCTATTCAAAAGTTTCAATCAAGTTAAAAAAAAATCATTTAAATGGGCATGGAGTTATTCACGGCGGAATTATTTTTACTTTAGCAGATACAGCTTTTGCTAATGCATGTAATTCCCGCAATAGGGTGACTTTAGCACAAAATTGTAATATAACATTTTTAAAACCAGTAACAGAAAATAGCACCCTTACTGCTACTGCATTTGAACAAGGAAGCTCTGGCAGAACTGCTGTATATGATGTTAAAATAAATGATGAAGCTAATAATTTAATAGCATTATTCAGAGGTATATCTAGACAAATTAAGGGAACAATAATTTAATTCAACTAACTATGACTGACAATACAATAAAAAAACTTTGCTTACAGGCAGAAAAAGAAATAGAGACACTCTCAGTGACAAAAGTACTAGCAATATATAATAAAGATAATGTAAAATTAATAGATGTAAGAGATATTAGAGAACTTTGGATAAATGGAACAATACCAGGATCTTTTCATGCTCCTAGAGGAATGTTGGAGTTTTGGATTGATGAGGAAAGTCCTTATCATAGAAAAGAGTTTTCATTAAATAAAAAATATATCTTTTTTTGTGCAGCTGGAATGAGATCTGCCTTAGCAGCAAAAACTGCAAAAGATATGGGTTTAAAAAGCTTAGCTCATATTAAAGGTGGGTACGAAGCATGGATCAAAGCAAATGGCCCCACTAAAGAAGTGTATCCTAATTTTGATAAATACAAATAAATCATAAAAAATATTTATTACTTTTGGACATAATATAGTTGTTTATTTCATTTAACAATCCTACCATCATCTTTTCATCAATCCTGCCAGTGTTTACATTTCTTGGACTAGGATGATAGCTTCCTACTAATACTTTTCCATCTGGCAATAAGTATCTACTTCCATGGTAAAATGCATAGTTACTTTTTTTTATATGAAATTCTTTATAATAATAGTTTAAACAAACATCAAAAGCAACCTTACCTAGAGTTAAAATAACTTTAATTTGTGAAATAGTCTTAAATTCTTCACTTAAATAATTATAGCAATTATTCAATTCAAAAGACAAAGGTTTGTCATTAGGTGGAACGCATTTCAGTGCTAGTGTTAAGTATGTATTTTTTAATATTAAACCATCTCCTTTATGTTTTGAAAATGGTTGGTTAGATATTTTTGCCTTATACAAACAACTAAAAAGAAATTCTGATGACTTATCCCCAGTAAATACTCTTCCTGTTCTATTGGCTCCGTGTGCTGCAGGAGCTAATCCGATTATCATCAAATTTGCGCAAATATCACCAAAACCTGGATCAG
>CAYRXL010000101.1:2728-3444 GCA_964428295.1 uncultured Alphaproteobacteria bacterium | reverse complement strand
ATACTTCTCAGATGAGAACTGTTTTCTTTTATTTTTTGCTATTTTCTCTCTAAATAGAACTAATCTCTCGCACTTTTTACAATCTATAAGTTTATTATTACCCTCATGCATCTCAGCTTAGTAAAAACCCATTAATTTAAAATTACCTTTTCCTCATAGCTAGGCTTATCACCTGCTACAGTGCTTCTATGCATTATTCTTCTATATTTAGATTCATCAAAACCTTTACCTCTATGTAAAACTCTTCTGTTATCCCATATTACTACATCACCACATTCCCACTCATGATAAGCTATCTTCCCAGATGATACTATCCAATCATTTATTTCATTAATTAACCTTCTACCCTCGTTTATATTCCATCCTAAAATATCACTACAGTGGCTACCTGCGTAAAATGCACTTCTTCTCGTATAAGGATGAGTTCTTATCAATCGTTGCTTAACATAAGGCATATCTTTTTTAAATTGATCATTAAATATATCACCAGTATTTTTCATCCTTGAATAAACTATGGAATGCCTTGTAATTTCTTCTTTAATTTGTTGAATCGTATATTCTCTAGGTTTTTTTTCCCATGTCTCGAGGGCATAACGAGCATCAGCAAATTCTGTTTCTCCTCCTTTATCAGGAATTTCTCTTGCGCTAAGAATTGATAATTTAGCAGGAATAGATTTAAATGATGAGTCGGAATGCCAACTATTATTTCCTCTGTC
>CAYRXL010000101.1:0-2718 GCA_964428295.1 uncultured Alphaproteobacteria bacterium | reverse complement strand
TTTGATATTCTGCTGATATGACGGTTTATATATGGATTATTTTCCTTTTTAGTATTTGTTCCTATTGAAATTTCTAAATCACCGAACTTCTTTGAAAAAGTAATTTGCTGATTATCATCTATATCCTGAGCTTTAATAGCAACAATACCATAGGTTTCTACTATTTTTCTTAATTCCTCAAATTTAGTACTAGAAATTGAACTAATATCAACCCCCGCAACTATTGCGTAAAATTCCTGATCTGGATATTTTATTTCTATCTTCATATAAATTATGTATATTAGAGCTACAGTCTAATTAAAAAACATAATAATAGATACATAAAAATATTTAAGGAATAAAAGATGAAATTCTTCATAGTAGCAACTAGAGATCAAAGCAGACCACAAGAAGACTTTTTACCCCATATGGAAGAAGAATCAGATCATGCCCTTCAGCTATACAAAGAAGGCTTCATCAGAGAACTTTACGGAAGAACAGATGGAAAAGGCGCTCTTTTAGTTGTAGAAGCTGTTTCTGAAGAAGAGGCTTTAAAACTAGTTAACACACTTCCATTTGCAAAACTAGGTTTCTTATCATTTGATATTTATGGAACTGCTCCGTATAGGGGTTTTATTAGAAGCATTAACTAACTTTACAATAATTTAAGATTTTATATTTATTTAAAAGAGTTTGGATATTTTTTCTCTTGAGTTTAAGAAGCCTAAATTATTAAATGGTGCAATAGTTATAGAATTATTTCGGTGCATTCTCCAACTTTCATAAATTTCTCTAGATATTTTATCATGATTAGCAACCTCCTTAATTACATTTTCACTAAGTTCAAACCATTTCTCAATTATATCGTTTGGGAGAATAGAAAAATTAACCTTGTGTTTTTCTTTTAATACATTTAATGAAACTGCATTTCTATAATTAAATTCAGATAAACTATAAATTAATTCAGCTAATGAACAAGTTTTAATAATAATTTTTAAATTTTTAGGAAGATTCTCGTAGATATCTTTGTTAAAAGTTAATGAAAAATTAGCGCCTGGTTCATGAAGTCCTGGCCCATAACAATATTTTGCGATCTTATGAAAACCAAAAGCAAGATCCATCCAAGGACCACCCCACTCAACTCCATCAATGACACCTGATTGCAACGAAGTCATAATTTCACCACCAGGTATATTTACCGTTGTTGCTCCTAAACGATTAAGTACTTCAGCATGCATTCCAGACATTCTTACCTTCAATCCTTTTAAGTCATTTATATTTTTGATATTGTTTTTAAACCAACCAATCATTTGCAATCCAGCATTAGCTGCTGGAAAAGCTTTAAGATTAAATTGATTATATAGTTTGTCCCATAACGCCTGCCCTCCTCCATGAAGTAGCCAAGAGGTTTGTTCTATTGACGTCAAGCCTGCTGGAATAGTAGAAAAAAATGCATTTGCAGGATGCTTAGACAACCAGTAATAAGGAGAATCATGACACATTTCTGCTACTCCGTTTCTAACTGCATCAAAAACTTCATAAGCAGGTACTAATTCACCTGCTCCGTAAACTTTTATATTAATTTTGCCATCACTTGCCTCTGATATTCTCTTAGCTAGTCTATTAGCGCTTGTGCCAAGACCAGGAAAGTTTTTAGGCCAACATGTTACCATTTTAAAATTAAAACTTGATTTAGCTAGTGATGGAGCTGAAAGAACAGAACTACCTACTGCTGATAATCCTGTTATAGATAATAATTTTCGTCTAGTAATTGTTTGTTTTTTTTTCACTATAAAACCTCTATTCTTAATTATACACTTACTTATATAATAAAACAAATTTAAGTAAATTTACATTTGATTGCTATGACAAGTTGTAATAAAATTAAATCAAAAATTGGATAAGCTATTTGATTTCTAAAGAAATACTATCGTATACTCCAAAAATACTAAATCAATCTCAAAGAGAGCATTATTTTAGAGAGGGATATTTACTATTAGAAAATATCATACCAAGAAAAACAATAAAAAATCTCATATCAGTTACAAATAAATTAATAGAATTAAGTAAAAAAGAGTTGAAATCAGGAAAAGTGTATGACCTTGCCCCAGGACATTCAAATAATACACCAAAAGTTAGAAGAATAAAAAGACCAGATGAACAACATCCTGTTTACTGGAAATTTGCAAAAGGTTTAGTAGCTGATATAGCTTCAGATTTAGCTGGGCCAAATATAACTTTTCATCATTCTAAATTGAATTTCAATTGGCCTAATAAATTTCAACAAGACAAAGTTAAATGGCATCAGGATATACAATTTTTCCCTCATACTAATTATAATGTATTGACCATTGGTTGTTATCTTAATGATACAACTATGGAAAACGGAGCCATGGCAGTTTTACCCAAAAGTCACTTGGGGAAGATTTTTAACCAATATGATAGCAATGGAGAATGGGCCGGATGCCTTCAAGAAAAAGATACATCTAAATTAAATATTAATAATATCAGATATCTAACTGGATCAATGGGATCTATAACAGTTCATAATAGCAAAACACTTCATTTTTCCCACTCTAGTACAACTAAAGAACCTAGACCTCTTTTGTTGAATTGTTACGCAAAAGGCATATTTAGTATTAGAAAGATAGAGGCGGCCATATATGAACTTATGCCTGTAATTTACATTGCAAATGGCCTTCATCCAGATCATACAAGTATATCAAATTTTAGAAAAAA
>CAYRXL010000100.1:0-6703 GCA_964428295.1 uncultured Alphaproteobacteria bacterium | reverse complement strand
AGCTAAAAAACTTCGGGGTGATTTATTGAATGGTTGTCAGCTGGATATTGGTGATGCAACGAATCTATCTTATGCTGATAATTCCTTTGATCTAGTTGTGTGCTTTCGCCTCCTCGATGGACAAGTCTCTTATGAAGACGCCATAAAGGCAATAGTGGAATATTTCAGGGTTTCTCGGAAATATTTGATTTTGGAATTAGGAGCATAATTTCAACATCTTTTGGAGACATTTTTTATAATAATTGCCTAAAAAATGGGCTTCTTCCAGTTGAACTTAGTAAAACTAAAGTAAAAGAAATAATGGAACACGCAATAAAAGAGAAAGAATTAACTATTGATTTACAGGAACAGACTATTAATCTTGAAAATAAGACTTTTGAGTTTTCCATAGATAAGTTTGCAAAAAAGTGTTTAATAAACGGGTTGGATGATATTGCGCTTACACTGGAGAAAGAAAAAAAAATATCGAATTATGAAAACTTGCAAAGAAAAAGTATGCCTTGGGTAAAAATCGAGAAGGTCTGAAGGAATAATTATGGATTCAAATAGAAAAGTACTGTGTCTTCAAGGAGATGGTATAGGACCAGAAATATTTACTGAAGTTAAAAGAGTGGTTGATTGGTTTGATAAGAATCTGGATGTGGGTTTTTCTTTAGAAGAAGATTTGGTCGGGGGTGCTGCCTATGATAAACATAAAACTCCATTGACTGAAGAAACTCTTGGGAAAGCACATGAATCTGATGCTATTCTTTTAGGAGCGGTAGGAGGTCCAAAATATGACTCTCTATCTTTTGAAGTTAGACCTGAAAGAGCACTCTTAAAATTAAGAAAGTCTCTTGATTTGTTTGCAAATATAAGACCGGCTAAAGTTTATAACGCTTTAATTGATTCCTCGTCTTTGAAGAGAGAGGTTGTTAAAGATATGGACATAATTCTTCTACGAGAACTTACTAGTGGGATATATTTTGGTAAACCACGAGGAAAAAAAGAAATTTCAAAAGGTGAGAGACAAGGAATAAACACAGAGATTTATACAACATCAGATATAAAACGACTGGCAGAGGTAGGGTTTGAGCTAGCAAAAAAAAGGTTAAAATTAGTGCACTCGGTTGAGAAGGCAAATGTAATGGAATCGGGAATGCTTTGGAGAGAAGAAGTCAGCAGGCTTCATTTGGAGTCATTTAAGGATTGTAAACTTTTTCACATGTATGCTGATAATTGTGCAATGCAATTGGTAAGAAATCCTAAACAATTTGATGTAATAATAACAGGAAACTTGTTTGGTGATATCCTATCAGACATATCAGCTGAATTAACAGGTTCACTGGGGATGTTACCCTCAGCTAGTTTAGGAGCAGTAAATGAAAATGGATTTAGAAAAGCTATGTATGAGCCAGTACATGGAAGTGCCCCTGATATTTCAGGGTTAGGATGTGCTAATCCTATAGCTATGTTATTATCATATGCTATGATGTTACGTTACTCATTTGATAGAGAAGAAGATGCTAATTTAATTGAAAGTGCTATTTCTGATGTTTTAGATTCATGATTAAGAACTAGGGATATAGCCAGATCCGAAGAGAATGCCATTTCTACGGAAGATATGGGTAAAGCTATATGTGATGCGATGTATAAAAGGACACACTAAACAAAGAAAATGAATCAGTTGTAGGAAGCAATATATGGGTTACAATTTAGCTATAGTAGGTGCTACTGGTGCTGTGGGAAAGGAGATTCTGTCTTTATTAGAAAGTAGAAAATTTCCATTATCTAAATTAAATCTTTTAGCATCAGAGAGATCTATGGGTAGAGAAGTTAACTTTATGAAAAAAAATATTAAAGTAGACAACCTTGAAAATTTTAACTTTAGAGAGACTGATATAGCTTTTTTTACTGCAGGTAGCAGAGTATCAGAAAAATATGCTGAACAGGCAGCGCAAAAGAGATGTTTAGTAATAGATAACACTTCCTATTTTAGGATGGAAAATGACATTCCGCTTATTGTTCCAGAGGTGAACATTAATAAGGTCAGCATGGTAACTAATAGAAATATAATAGCTAATCCAAATTGTTCAACTATACAAATGGTAGTTGCTTTAAAACCTATACATGATCTTTTTGAAATAAAAAGAGTGGTAGTTTCAACATATCAATCTGTTTCAGGAGCAGGAGCGTCTGCTATGAGAGAATTGAGTGTAAGCAGTTTAAATAAATTTGATGTAAACCCAAAAGATTTGTTTCCTGAAAAAGTTAAATTTAAAATTTTTCCGAGAGATATTGCATTTAATGTAATCCCACATATTGATAAGTTTTTGGAAGATGGAACTACAAAAGAAGAAATGAAAATGATAAATGAAACTAAAAAAATATTAGATTCTAGAATTAAGGTATCGGCAACTTGTGTAAGAACTCCAACATATAGGGGGCATGCGGAATCTGTTAATGTTGAATGTTTGAAAGAAATTGATTTAGATTTATTAAGAAAAATATTTAGTAGCTCTAGTGCTATTGGACTAGTAGATAATCCAGATAAATTACAATATATTACTCCAAAGGAATCTGATGGAAAAGACGAAGTCTTTGTATCTAGGCTAAGATTAGATCAATCTCAAAAAAACACTTTAAACATGTGGGTTGTTTCTGATAACCTAAGAAAAGGAGCAGCATTAAATTCTGTACAAATTGCTGAGGAATTGATTAAAAACAATTTAATAAATAAGCAGATAAAATGAATGAAAAAAATAGACCTCTTTCCCCACATTTGACTATATATAGACCACAATTCACTTCAGTTTTGTCAATAGCACATAGAATAACAGGAGTAGTTAATTTTATAGGCTTAATTTTCTTCACATTATGGATTATTTCTGCTTCTATGGGAGAAGATAGTTTTTCTTGTATACAAAATTTTTTAAACTCCTATTTAGGAAAGGTCTTTTTGTTGGGATGGACCTTAGCGCTTTTTTATCACTTACTTAATGGCATTAGACATCTTGTATGGGATTTTGGATTTGGATTTGAACTTAAGAATGCTTTTATTACTGGCTTAGTGGTGGTAGTTACATCTTTTATTTTAACTTGTTTTATATGGATTTGTATTTAATGAAACCTAATATTGATTACGAAACTGATATAGCTAAAGTCAAGGGAATTGGAGCGGGGAAAAGTGGTGTAGAACATTGGTGGTTTCAGAGAATTACTTCTTTTGCTTTGATTCCAATAGTATTATGGTTAATTTACAGTATAGTTGGATTGGTTGCATTAGATTATGAGCACTTCCTGATTTGGACAAAGAATTATTTTAATGCAATTCTAATAATGTTATTTGTTTTAATATCTTCTATCCATATGAGGTTAGGATTAAGTGTAATTACTGAAGATTATGTTCATATGAAGGGAATTAAATACTTGTTGTTAGCTTTGATAAACATTTTTTCATATATTTTACCTGTGGCTCTTTTGGTTGCAATTCTAAAAATTTTTACTGGAGAATAATATTTATGTCCAAAGCGTATGATGTTGTCGATCATAATTATGATGTGGTTGTAGTTGGAGCAGGTGGTTCTGGGTTAAGAGCTACTTTGGGTCTTGTTGAGAACGGGTTAAAGGTAGCCTGCATAACTAAAGTCTTTCCCACTAGAAGCCATACTGTAGCTGCACAAGGTGGAATTAGTGCAGCATTAGGAAATATGGGGGATGATAATTGGCATTGGCATATGTATGACACAGTGAAGGGTTCTGACTGGTTAGGAGACCAAGATTCTATAGAATACATGTGTAAGGAGGCGATTCCGGCAGTTGTAGAATTGGAACACTATGGAGTTCCTTTTTCAAGGACAGAGGAAGGAAAAATATACCAGAGACCTTTTGGTGGAATGACTACAGAATTTGGTGACGGTCCCCCAGCAAATAGAACCTGTTCTGCTGCAGATAGAACTGGGCATGCTATACTGCATACATTGTATCAACAATCAATAAAACATAAAGCAGAATTTTTTGTAGAGTACATAGCGCTTGACTTATTAATGGATCATGAGGGTATATGTAGAGGTGTATTAGCTTGGTGCCTTGATGATGGGTCTATTCATAGATTTTCTGCTCATAAGGTGGTTTTAGCTACTGGTGGATACGGAAGAGTCTATTTTTCATGTACATCAGCTCATACGTGTACTGGAGATGGGTATGCAATGTCGATCAGGGAAGGGAGACCACTGCTGAAGGAACAAGGGGAGAAGGAGGATATTTGACTAATAGTGAAGGAGAAAGGTTTATGGAAAAATATGCTCCTCATGCAAAAGATTTAGCTTCAAGAGATGTGGTTGCTAGGTCTATGACAGTAGAGATTAATGAAGGTAGAGGAGTAGGAAAAAACTCTGACCATATTCATCTTCATCTTGAACACTTGGATTCAAAAGTCATTAACGATAGACTACCAGGGATTTCAGAAACAGCCAGAATATTTGCGGGTGTTGATGTAAAAAGAGAACCAATTCCAGTGATACCTACATGCCACTATAATATGGGAGGAATTCCCACCAAGTATACAGGGGAGATGCTTACTAATCTTAATGGTAAAGATGATGAAATAATTCCAAATCTTTATGCTGTGGGAGAAGCAGCTTGTGTTTCAGTTCATGGTGCTAATAGGTTAGGATCTAATTCCTTATTAGATCTGGTGGTTTTTGGTAGGAGTGTGGCTAGGCATATATCAAAAACACTTTCACCTAATACTACATTGAGGCCTATAGAGAGAGGAATTGCTGATAAAGCGTTAGATAGATTTGATAAAATGAGATATTCTAAAGGTGATCAACTTCCTTCTGAAATTAGATTGAACATGCAAAAAACTATGCAGAATTATTGTGCAGTTTTTAGGACAGGAAAAACCCTACAGAAAGGTATATTAGAAATGAATGAGATAAGTGAGTGCTTTTCAAAAGTATCTGTTACAGATAGATCGTTAATATGGAATACTGATCTCTTAGAGACCATTGAATTAGAGAATTTGATTCAACAAGCTATTGTGACTATCTATGCGGCTAACAATAGAAAAGAAAGTAGAGGAGCTCACGCAAGGGAAGATTATAAGGAAAGAGATGATGAAAAATGGATGCATCATTCTTTGGCTTGGTTAAAGTTTGGCAAAGTAAATATGGGAGAGAGACCTGTAACACTCAAACCAATGACTAATGAAGTTCAGTCTTTTCCTCCAAAAGCTAGAGTGTACTAAAAGGGGTATAAATATGGTTCAATTACTTTTACCTAAAGGGTCAAAAATTAACAAAGGTAAAGACTATAAGGTTAGCAAAAAAACTCAATATGTAAGGAAATTTCTAATTTATAGGTATGATCCAGACAAAAAGGAAAATCCTAGAATTGACACATATGAAGTAGATGTAAGCTCTTGTGGTCCTATGATTTTGGATGCTTTAATATTAATCAAAGATCAAATAGATCCGACATTAACCTTTAGAAGATCCTGCAGAGAGGGAGTTTGCGGGAGTTGTTCAATGAATATAGATGGAACAAACACTTTAGCATGTACGAAATATATTGATGAGATAAGAGGAAATGTGAAAGTTTATCCTTTACCCCATATGGATGTTATAAAAGACTTGGTGCCTGATTTAAGACACGCCTATGCTCAATATAATTCCATAGAACCATGGTTAAAGACAGATGATTTAAATCCTGAGAGAGAAAGAAAACAATCTCCCAGAGAACGTAAAGAACTAGATGGACTTTATGAATGTATCCTGTGTTTTAGTTGTTCCACAAGTTGTCCTAGTTATTGGTGGAATAGCGACAAATATCTAGGCCCAGCTATACTTTTGCAGGCTTGGAGATGGATAACAGATACAAGAGATGATGCAACGGGTGATAGACTAGATAATTTAGAAGACTCATTTCGATTATACAGATGTCATACAATTATGAATTGTACCAAAGCTTGTCCAAAAGGTTTAAATCCCGCTAAGGCTATAGGGAATATTAAGAAAAAGTTATTGGAGAGACTTTGATAGGGGCACTCCTAGTTATAATAGGGATTGCTTTTTTGTTCGTCTCCGGAGAATTTTTAATTAGAAGCACTGTAGCTCTTTCAGGAATTTTGAAAGTACCCACGTTTGTAATAGCCTTAACATTAGTAGCATTTGGAACTTCCGCTCCAGAACTTGCAATTTCAGTTGATGCAGCAATTAGTGGTTACCCAGGAATAGCTGTAGGAAATGTAATTGGTTCTAACATAGCAAATGTAATACTAGCGGTCCCCATAGCCATATTGGCAAGACCGATTAGAGTGGTTGGTATAAAAAAAATAGACTGTGCTGTACTTTTTTTATTTACTTTTCTCTTTATTGTTTTTGTTTCTACTTTTTATAGTATTAGTTTTTATACTGGCTTTTTTATGATATTGATGCTTGTTTTGTACTTATTTTGGACAATAGTAGACGCAAAGAAAGGTAATAGAGTTTTAGAAGAAATACCAAATGTTAAGTATAATCTATATAGGTCAATATTTATAATAATTTTTGCATTAGTAGGAGTAATATTAGGGGCTGAAATTTTAATAAAAGGAGCAGTCATTTTTGCAAAAAAATTAGGAACTAGCCAAACAATAATAGGACTCAGTTTGGTAGCTATAGGAACTTCACTGCCAGAAATAGTTACATCCTTTATTGCCGCAATTAGGGGATCAGGTGGA
>CAYRXL010000099.1:1962-6877 GCA_964428295.1 uncultured Alphaproteobacteria bacterium | reverse complement strand
GAAAATTTCTTTTCGCTTTTTCCAATAATACAAGATATGGCAGCATCTCCTGAAACATTAACAGCAGTCCTCAACATATCTAATATTCTATCAATTCCAATTATTATAGCTATACCTTCTGTTGGGAGTCCTACTTGACTAAGTACCATAGTTAACATAATAAGTCCCACTCCAGGCACACCTGCCGTTCCAATTGAAGCCAAAGTGGCTACTAAAATAACAGTTAAATAATCAAATAAACTTAAACTAATACCATAAGCATTCGAAATAAACACGGTGGCTACGCCTTGCATTATTGCAGTTCCATCCATATTTATAGTAGCTCCTAAAGGGACAGAAAATGAGCTAACACTCTTATCAACGCCTAAACGATTTTCTACTGTTTTAAGAGTTACAGGAATAGTAGCAGCACTACTTTCAGTTGAAAATGCAAATACCATGGTAGTTTTCATTTTATTTAAAAATTTGATAGGACTAAGCTTCATGGCTATCCCTAGCAAAGATCCATATGTAAAACAAAAGTGAAATAACAATACAAATATAACAGTAAAAAAATAACCACCTAAATCAACTATAGTATCTAGTCCTTGATTAGCAAATGTATTAGCAACTAAACAAAAAACTCCATAAGGTGCAATCAGCATCACTATCTCAACCATTTTTAAAACTATAGTATTTAAGGAATTAAATACTAAAATTACATTTTTTGCTTTTTCGCCAACTATTGATATAGCTGACCCTAAAATCAATGCAAAAAATATAATTTGGAGCATGTTTCCATCACTAAATGATTTAAACGGATTACTAGGAATTAAGTTAATTAATACATTACTTATAGGAGGTGCTTCACGTAATTCAAATTGGCTAGGCAAATCAAAATCTGCAGAAATACCTGGTTGAACTATATAGGCCATTATAAGGGCTAAAGTTATTGCCATACAGGTGGTAAGCATATATAAACAAATAGTTTTTATTCCTATCCTACCCAAGTTTGTTATCTCTCCTAAACCAGAAATACCGCATACTAAAGAGACAAATACGACAGGTACTACTAACATTTTAAGACTTGATATAAACAACTTTCCTACAACTACAAATATGGACAATAGATAACTTAAATCAAATGCAGGAAATATTTCCATAAGTATGTTTAAAATGATTCCTAAACATGCACCAAGAAAAAGGGCAATAAATATTTTTTTGGTTATATTCACTTTTTTTCCTATTATTATAATTTATACTCAAAATTTATTTTATTATAGAATAAAATGAATTTTTTTTAAAAGGACATAATGATGTACATTAGAATTAAATCAGTCATTGCCATTTCTTTGTTATTATTAGCTTGTTCTAAAATCTCTACTGCATCACCAAATTATACTAATGATACTATAAAAATAGTAACTTCCACAAATACTTACAATTTAAATGTAGAAATAGCAAAAACAAAAGAGCAGAGATCTCATGGGCTAATGAATAGAAAAACTCTAGGTAAAGTAAATGGTATGTTATTTATATATCCTAAGAATAGTATAATAAAAATGTGGATGAAAAACACTTTAATACCTTTAGATATGCTTTTCATATCTGATAGTGGGGTAATAGTTGAAATTATAACTAATACCACTCCCTTTGACCTAACACCTCTTGGTCCAGACATAAAATTAAGAGGAGTGCTTGAAGTGCCCGCAGGAACAGCAAAATCATTAAATATAAAAATTGGATCTCTTGTTGATTATAAATTTTTTAATTAAGATATAAAATTATGGATAGAAAAGTAAAAATTAGGATAACAGTTGATGAATCTCCAATCTTTGGACCTGGTAAAGCAAACTTGTTGGATGCAATAAGAGAAGAAGGATCAATATCAGCAGGAGCAAGAAAGATTGGCATGTCATACAGGAGAGCATGGATGTTAATTGATTCAATAAATAAAAATGCCAAAGAGAAAATAATAGAAACTTTTCCAGGTGGAAGAGGTGGAGGTGGAGCATACATAACAAACGCAGGCAAAAAGTTACTTGCGACGTATAGAAATATGGAGAACAAATCTTCAAAAGCAATAGAGAAAGAAAAGCTACTATTATATACTTTTTTTAAATAGGTATTGACTTTTCGTTATATATATGTATATATAACAATAGTTTCGATTTCTTCCTTTAATATTTACCTTCGAGTTTATAATCAACCCTCATTAAGTGGGGGTTGATTATAGCGTTAAAATCCTATTAAATAATAAATAACTAGTAAAATTATCTTCTAGAGACCCAACTTATGGCAAATGATCGTACAGGCGGACAAATTCTTATAGATCAGTTGATCTTACATAAGATTAATGTAATTTTTATGGTGCCTGGGGAGAGCTTTTTACCAGCGATAGATGCGCTATATGATAAAAAGAATAATATCAAAGTTATTGTTTGTAGACATGAAGCGTCTGCTTGTAACATGGCAGAAGCCTTCTCTAAAATAACAGGCAAACCTAGCATTTGTTTTGTTACAAGAGGCCCTGGAGCCTGTCATGCAAGTGTAGGTATACATACTGCTCAACAAGACTCAACTCCCATGATCTTACTAATAGGACAAGTTCCTACTTATTTGAAAAACAAAGAAGCATTTCAAGAGGTTGATTATATAAAATTTTTTTCCAAACCTTTTGCAAAATTAGTAATGGAAGTAAACAAAGGAAGCGATATACCTCAAGCATTCTCTAAAATCTATGCAAAATCAATTTCTGGTAGACCTGGTCCTGTTGTACTATCTCTTCCTGAAAACACTTTGGTAAATAAATATAATGTAAAAAATAGTATAATAAGGGCTACCAATAAGAGAAAACCGACTATTTCACTCATAAACAAAACAATTAAACTTATAAATCAAAGTAAATATCCATTAATAATTGTTGGTGGAAGTTGCTGGGATAGAAATAGTTATAATTATTTAAAGTATTTTATGGAAAACAATGACATTCCTATTGCAGTATCCTTTAGGAGACAAGACTTGGTAGATAACGATAATATTAATTACATAGGAGACCTATCTTCCAGTGTAGATCCTAAACTAGTTTAATCAGTTAAACAAGCTGATCTAGTATTGGTTATTGGCGCACGCCTTGGCGAAGTGACTACCAGAGGCTACTCAACCATATCTCCTACTACAAAAAAAGTAATAATTCACGTATATCCTGAATCAAATGAAATTGGTCGAGTTTATAATACTAACCTATCTATTTATTCAAATATAACTGAATTTATGCAAATTCTAAAAACTATAAAATTAAGTTTATCCAGTAACACTATTAAGTGGAGAGACACAGCTAGAAAAAATTATGAAATATATAATAACCCAATAAATTATAATTCTAGGCTTGATTTAGGAAAAATAATTTTACACCTCAAGAAAGTAATGCCTAAAGACACAATTACTACAATCGATGCAGGAAACTTTAGCGGATGGATACAAAGATATTGGAGGTATACTGAACCGAAATGTCAGTTAGCTCCCACTAGTGGTGCTATGGGATATGGAATTCCAGCAGGTATTGCAGCAAAAATAGCTTTTCCAGAGAGGGAAGTGCTGACTTTTGTAGGAGATGGTGGTTTCATGATGGCGGAACAAGAAATTGCAACTGCAATTAAATACAAAATTAATCCTATTATATTATTATTTAACAACAATATGTTTGGTACAATAAGAATGCACCAAGAAAAAAATTTTCCTAATAGGGTAATTGCCACAAATCTTAAAAATCCTAATTTTAAAAAACTTGCTGAATCGTATGGAGCATATGGTGAAACAATACTAACAACTAAAGAGTTTCCTCTCGCAATTAAAAGGGCAAAAAAATCTAAAAGAATTTCAATTATTGAATTGAAATTTGATCCAAAACAAATAAACACATCAGAAAGAATTAAATACTTAAAACAAAGGAGAGAATAATATGCCTGATATTAATTACAAAAAAGCTTTAGTAACAGGAGCATCTAGTGGTATAGGAAAAGCAACTGTACACGCACTAACAAATGAAGGTATAAAAGTTATAGGTGCAGCAAGAAGAACAGAAAAACTAGAAGCTTTATCTAAAATCACTGGTTGCAGTACACTTACATTAGACGTAAGAGACCGAAAATCTGTTTCTAAACTTAAAGATATTGATATTGATATATTAGTAAACAATGCTGGTTTAGGAAGAGGTTTTAGTAAAATATTTGAGACTAATCCTGAAGATATAGATATAACTACAGATACAAATATTGCAGGCCTATTACATGTACTTAGAGCCGTGGTTCCTGGCATGGTAAAAAGAAAAAGAGGGCATATTATAAATATGGGTTCTATAGCTGGACTTTATCCTATGGCTAGTTGCGTTTATGGAGGATCTAAAGGAGCAGTTCATCTATTTAATCAAAATTTAAGAATGGAGTTATCCGGAACTGGAGTTAGAGCTACTGAGATCAATCCAGGAAGAGTAGACACTGAATTCTTTAATGTCGCTTTTGATGATCAAAAATCTATTGATAGAATGACTAAATGCTTAACTTTATTAAAATCAGAAGACATAGCAGCAAGTATAATATACGCTATAAGGGCTCCTTGGAGGGTGAATGTTTCCTTAATCGAAATAACTCCAACAGAACAAGCTCCTGGTGGATCAGTTGTAATGAAAGCAGAGTAGTAAAGGAAAGTATGAAAATTAAAGATATTAAAACAATAATAGTAGACTTGCCATATAATACTTTAGGGGAAACAGATGGTTTTTCTAAAATATTAGGGGGAAAATCATGGAATAAATTGAGTACTCTTTATATTAGAGTTGAGACAACAGAAGGAATTATAGGCTGGGGAGAGTCTTTTGGATATAACTGTATTGAAGCTACTATAAATATTATTGATACTCTAGATATACATTAAGTTT
>CAYRXL010000099.1:0-1952 GCA_964428295.1 uncultured Alphaproteobacteria bacterium | reverse complement strand
AAAGCATAGCTGATTAAATCGTACAAATCGTAGTTTTTGCTGGTAAATAGTTATCAAGGAAGATTTATTTAAAATCTTCTTATATTTGGAAAAAAAACTTCATCTGTTTGGAAGATACGGTATTACTATATTTGCAATATCGGGTATTGACATAGCTTTATGGGATATACTAGGTAAAAAAGAAGAAACGTCTGTGGGTTCTATAATCGGAGCTGGTAGAGAAAAATATATAAAATCTTATGCAAGCCTTTTTAAATACGAAGAAATTAATTTAATTGAAAAAGTTATTCATCAAGCAAAAAGTGAAGGCTATAAGTACATTAAATTACATGAAAGTAATCTAAATACTATAAAATTTTCAAAATCTATTCTAAATAATAATTTTCCTTTAATGCTTGATGTAAATTGTACATGGTCAGAGAGTTTTATATTAGAGAATATAAATGAAATTTCAGAATTAGATTTATATTGGCTAGAAGAGCCAGTTTGGCCTCCAGAAAATTATGATTTTTTAGCAAGACTTCGTGAAGAAGGATTAAGAATAGCTTGTGGTGAAAATGCTTGTACTTCTATACAATTTTTAGAGATCTTTAAAAATAAATCAATAAATATAGCTCAACCAAGTGTGACTAAAGTCGGGGGAATAAGTGAATTAATAAAAATCATTAAATTAACTGATATATATAAGATTAACATTATTCCGCATGCTCCTTATTTTGGGCCTGGCTTTTTAGCAAGCTTACAGGTCATCTCCGCTCTCTTACCTGAATCAATCATAGAAAGGCTTTATACTAATTTAGAATCAGACCCTTATAATGGTGTAAGTATTCCAAACAGTGATGGTGTTATAAAGATTCCAGAAGGTCCAGGTTTGGGTTTAGACCCCGATATCACAATTTTGGATCAATTCAGAAGATAAAGTTAAAACTAATTCAATAAATTTATTATAATAACTGCAGAAAAAACAGCAAAAATTAAAGTTATTATTGTAACCAAGGTAACACTAGAATAATTACTATCTTTATTATCACTCATATTTTTTCCTTTTTTAAATTAATTATTTTTGGGTGATATAGTTATAGAACTTGATGAGCTGCTGATACCAGAATTAACTATTTGTATTACTGCCACTCTATCACCATTTTCAAATATCAATACACTGCTATCACCTCTGTATTTTGTAACTTCATTCCAGCCATAATTTGGCATTTCTATCTTAAAAAAATCATATGTTTCAGCATGTGTAGAATCTGACGATATTGATAATCTGCCAAACCACTTATCATAGTTACCAAAAATTTCTGTATCATTCACATTCATTGTAGAATGATCAGGGATTGGAATATCTTTAAAGCTTGCAAAACTTAACTGGTCAGAGGGTAAACCTTCAGCTCCACTAATACCAGAACTCATCATAGGCACACCATTTGAACTACAGCCGGCTAATGTAAAAATAACAATAACAACCAACTTATAACAATGAGTTCTTATATTTTCTATTATTTTACTTAAATTCATATTTTTTCCTAACATTCAAGATATTCTATGCTTAGCCACTTAGTCAATTAAGAAATACTAAATATCTTATGGCGCGCTCGATAGGACTCGAACCTATGACCCTCTGCTTAGAAGGCAGATGCTCTATCCAGCTGAGCTACGAGCGCATTATATTTCAGTCTTTATTCTATTATATCTAAAATTATCTGCATAGCTCCTCATAACTTTTTTTGTTTCTTCTACTTTTTTTACTTCATACTCTAATTCATTAAGTTTAGCATACTCAATCGCTGATTCTAAATTAGAAAACTTAAGTCTTAAGTTCTTATACTCTTCATTTTGTCCATACCATCCCATCAATGTGTCAATATTTGACCTTCCTATATCAATAGTCTCTAAATACCATCGCTTAATATTAGCTTTACCAGATTGAGTTGCCGACTTTGTAGGCTGAA
>CAYRXL010000098.1:0-6983 GCA_964428295.1 uncultured Alphaproteobacteria bacterium | reverse complement strand
ATAGATTGTTATTTTTAAGTTTAGCTTTTAAAAAATTTTCCGTTAATTTGGGATTTTTATCATATAGCCATAATACTAGGCCAAGAACCCACATGTTTCTACATAACATACTCTCTTTTTTTCCAAGTCCAATATTTTTTATAGCTTCATGAGTTAAGGTAGTAATATCAATTGGCATTGATTTGAAATTGCTAAGTCTTTGATCATCAATTGGGTTGGTGTCGTAACCTGCTTTTGAAATATTTCGTGATGTGAATTGTCCTTTGTCAATAATTATTGTTCCATTTTTAGATAATTCTGCGATGTTTGTTTTAAGTGCAGCAGGATTCATTGCGACTAAAACATCATATTTATGTCCAGTCGATAAGACATCCTTATCAGAAAAAGCTATTTGAAAAGATGAAACCCCAAATGTAGAACCAGCGGGGGCTCTTATTTCTGCAGGGTAATCAGGAAATGTTGAAAGATTATTTCCTGAAGATGCAACATGTTGTGTGAATCTACCTCCGGTTAGTTGCATGCCATCACCTGAATCACCTGCAAATCTGATTATTACGTTGTCTGAAATGTTATAATTATTTTTATCCATTTGTAAACTTTTCTCATGTTTGCAATATTAATATTTTTATATATTTACTATAAACATAACAATCTATTATAACTAACGTTAATATCAATAGATAAAAATCAATACAAAAAACAAAAATATTATTTGTAAATAATTTATGTTAGAATTCTCGTTAAAATATTAATGGCTATCCTTGTTTATTAAGTGATAATTAAAACTTAAGGTTGGCTGGGGGACCGGGACTCGAACCTGGACTACCGATACCAAAAACCGATGTTCTACCAATTAAACTATCCCCCATTAATATAATATATATTGCATTAGTTGATAATTACAGCAAGTAAAGAAGTAAAAAATTTTAAAAAGTGAAATAAATTGATTTTATTAGATGGAAAAAAATTAGCTAACAAAATTACAAAACAGATAAGGGATAGATCTATAGATATAACTAGATCGTTTGGATTTAAGCCAGGATTGGTAGTGATACTAGTAGGAGAGAATTCGGCGAGTGAGGTTTATGTTAGAAACAAGAGATTAGTTGCTGAAAAAGTGGGATTTGAGTCTTATGAAAGAAAACTTGATTTGACTATTTCAGAAGCATCACTCATTAAAATTATTAATGAATACAATTTAGATAACAATATTGATGGTATATTAGTACAGCTTCCTCTTCCAAGCCATATTAATACCTCAATCATTTTAGATACGGTAAATCCTGATAAAGATGTCGACGGTTTTAATTCTTATCATGCCGGATTGCTGGCAAATGGAAGACCTAGTGTTATACCTTGCACGCCCCTTGGATGTCTAAATTTGATAAAAGAATATTTTGATGATATTAGTGGGAGTAGATCATTAGTAATAGGAAGATCTAATATAGTAGGAAGACCTATGTCTGCTCTTCTTCTTAACGAAAACACCACTGTGACCACTGCACATTCAAAAACAAGGGACTTGCCAGAGATTTGTAAGATGTCAGATATTGTAATATCTGCAATAGGTAAACCAAAGATAATTAAATCTAGTTGGTTAAAAGAAGGATCTATTGTTTTAGATGTAGGAATTAATTACATAGATGATATAGATGGCAAAAAGAGATTAGTTGGAGATGTTGATTTTACAGACGCAGCGAAAGTCGTAAAAGCTATTTCACCAGTTCCTGGAGGTGTTGGGCCAATGACTATAGCTTCCCTGTTATCGAATACTTTAAAATTAGCTGTTAAGAGGAGAGGTGTAAAGATTAAATTTTAAGACGTGATATTTTTATCCACCATTTATGATTATATTTTTGCATGAAAAAATGAGCTTTCTCTGCTTCTTTCTTACTTTTAAATATTTTAAAAACAGCTGATCCAGAACCAGTCATTTGTGCAGGAATCCGTCCTGGAGTTTTACTGAAAAGAAGTATTATTTTTTTTATTTCAGGAATTAAAATTTCAGTTGTTTTTTGCAAGCTATTTTTTCTTATGTTCATTCTTTTTAAGAAGGTATTGAAATTTTTTGAAGGATATGATCTTTTTAATATAGGCCCTTTAAAATCTTTAAAGATAATCTTTGTTTTTGCTCCTAGTAAAGGTTTTACTATAACTACCCATGTATCAAAAGTAAGAATTTTAAATGGAATTATTTTATCTCCTTTCCCTCTTACGAGAGATTGCTTAGAAAAAATACATACAGGTACATCTGATCCTATATCTAAGGCTAAACTAGCTAGTGTTTTGTAGTTAAGATTAATTTTCCAAAGTTTTAAAAGACCTCTTAATGTCGCAGCGGAATTTGCTGAGCCCCCTCCTAATCCGGAACAAATAGGTATGTGTTTATTTAGTGATATGGTTACGTTAGGAGAAGTATTTAGAGAATTAGAAAGCTTTACAATAGAGTTTTTTATTAAAGTGTCTCCTCCTGATTTGATTAATTCACTCGCCCTAGGGCCTTTTATATCAATATTGAGGAGGTCACTTTTCCTTATTGATAAAGTGGCCTTGATATCTCTCGTAAATATTATAAAACTTTCAAGTTCATCATATCCTATGATTTTGTTATCTAATATTCGTCCTCCTTTTACATTTTTATAGACCATTTTTTATTTTTATTTTTATTTTATCTTGAAGTTTTTTTTCGGGGCTATAGATTAAAGCCCTTTTCCATTGAAACCTTGCCTCAATCTCAAATCCAGCTTTCCACAGTGCATCTCCTAAATGATCGGTAATAACTGGATCATTGGATAAGATGCTAACTGCCCTCTCTAGTTCTCTAACAGCACCAATAAAATCACCTGTACTATATAAGGACCAACCTAAACTATCGATTATGTAAGCATCATTAGGTCTTAGTTCCACAGCTTTTAGTATCATGGTATAGGCTTCTTTTAGATTCGTTCCTTTATCAACCCATGAGTAGCCTAAATAATTTAGGACCAAAGGTTGATCAGGGTATAACTCTAAAGCTTTAATAAAATCTTTTTCTGCTTTTTTCCATTTGCCTGATCTTTCTAGTGCCATTCCTCTGGCATAAAAGAGCGACCAGTCAAAAACATCAATCGTTTTTAATCTATTTATTGCTTTATCATAAGTTTTAATTGATTCTTCATATTTAGATTGAATGTGTAGGGTTTCTCCTAGTTTATATAATGCGTCTGTCCTAGATGGTTCAATTTTGGCTAAATTTTCTAATATTTGCTCAGCTTTATTAAATTCTTTTGAGTCTGTGAGAAGTTCTGCAAGTCTTAGTTTAGAATTCCATCCTTCGTATGAATCTAAAGGAATGTCACTATAAATTTTTATAGCTTTAGAAGAAAAATTTAGATCTTGATAGATTTGTGCTAAAAGTAATTTTGCGGCATTGAAGTTTGGATTTAAGAATAAAGCTAACTGCACTAGGGTTAATGATGATTCTGATAATCCTTGAATTCTCATGGCTCCAGCTACGTTATATAAAGCTTCTGAAATTCCCTCCTTTGGTGTTACTACTAAAGGCTTTGGTTTTTCATTCTTTTTCCTCAGATTTTTTATTTTTACTAATATTCCTGCGTTTGGATTTGATTTTTCAAGTTTTTTATATAAATTTTGTGCTAATTCAGTTTCATTTATTCTCTCGTAATATGACCCAGCAGCAATTACTATTCTAGGGACTATTCTGGAATTTCTTTCTATACTATAGTTATAGTGCTTTAATGCAGCCTTTTTGTTGCCTAGGCGATCATTAATTAGGGCCGCATGAAAATCATATAGTGGTGACATAGTGCCTTTTTCTGCTTCTTGAGAAATTTTGTCTAATAGTATTTGTATATCTCTTTGTTCAGTTGCTAACCAAGCATATAATATTGGAGTTACAGCCTTATAAGCTAAGGATTTTTCTATGTTGTCAAGATCTTTAGAAGCTAATGCATATTTACCTTCCATTACGTGACCAATGAACAGTAAAATTCTAGAAATATCAGAAGCTTTTTCTGAGTAATCAATATTTCTTGCATGCATAATAGCTTTATTTACTTCTCCGGTTGCTATTAATGAGCTAATTATGCGGTGTAAAATAATAGGATTTTCAGGATCATGTTTTTTAGCTTCTAGGTAAAACTTTGCTGCAGATAGAGCATCATTATTTTCATAGGCTATTTGACCTGCTAGCATAGAACCATAAAAGTTAAAATTGCTGGTTTTGTTTTCTTCAGCTAGCGAATTATTAAAAATGATAATTGACAGAAATAAACAAAATATGTATCTAAATTTGTATATATAAGAAGTCACTAAAAATCCATTGAATTAAAATTAAAAAATTTATACTTTAAAATATTTAATATATAATAAAAACATTTTTAATGGTAAAAATATTCAATAGATTTAAAGAATATTTATATCTTAAAAGGAGAAATGGTAGTGTCTTTGAATAAAAATAACCCTAAAGCTAAAAATCCTAACAATAAAGACAAGATGTATAATGGTAAACCAGTAAAACCAGCGCTATATATTGGAACTTGGGTTGGTGATGGTAAATATATTGCTGCGCAAGATGAGAAAGGAAAACTCATCCTTGATAACAATGGTAAGCCTATTTCATACGTAAGTATATAGGCATATGAGAGCTGAGTTTTACGCAAGGTTAAATATACTAAATTGGTACTTGGAAAATGGAGTAGATGAACTTTTGTCATCTACATCTAAGAATTTGATATTAAATAATAATTTAAAAACAAATAGTATTAGTTCTCTATCAGAAGAAAAGAGCAATTTAAAAAAAGATTCTAAGAATTCTACTTCTAATAATGAATTGTTTACTGAATTAGAAAAGTCTAAAACATTGGCAGATTCATGTAACTCAATAGACTTATTAAAAAAAACTGTCTTAGAATTTAATGGATGTCCCCTTTCAAGAACAGCTACTAATATGGTATTTTCTGATGGGAATTATAAAGCTAAGCTAATGGTTGTAGGTGAGGCTCCAGGAGAAGAAGAAGATAAGAGGGCTATTCCATTTATTGGCCCTGCAGGAAGACTCTTAGATAAAATGTTGGCTGCAATAGGTCATGATAGAAAGAATACCTATATAACTAATGTAGTATTTTGGCGTCCTCCTGGAAACAGACAACCTACTGATGATGAAATATCTATTTGCTACCCATTTTTAAAAAGACACATTCTCTTAGTAAATCCAAAAGTGATACTTCTTACAGGAACAGTAGCAGCTAAAACCCTTTTAAAAACTTCAAAAGGTATAACTCAAATTAGAGGACAATGGAATGATTTAAGTTTAGAAATAGGTCACCCTGCCATAAAAACTATGGCAACTTTTCATCCTTCCTTTTTGTTGCGACAGCCTTTAAGAAAAAGAGAAGCATGGGAGGATTTGCAAAATATACAAAAGGAAATAGCAAAGTATAATTTCTGAAATATAATATAAAAATATTTTGATTTACTATATTATGTGGTATATAATTTTTACAATACTATATATTGAAATTTAATTATTTTATGAATCTTTTATTATTATTTAAGGTAGTTATTATAGCAATTTTCTTGTGTAATAACGTTTTGTCTGTTGAAAAAATATCAAATATAGTTGGTTATAATTATCTAAATAATCGTAAAAATATTAATATCTTGATAAATAAAGATATTAATATTCCTGTAATTCTTTCTGAAAGAGATAAGGAATACTATAAAAAAGTATTTTATCTACAGCATCAAGGAAAATGGGAGAAAGCAGATGAAATAATAGCTGCGATAGATAATAAATTATTATTTGGCCATGTTTTTTACCATAGGTTGATGCATCCTACATTGTATAAATCAAAATATACAGAATTGAAAAACTGGTTAGCAGAATATAATGATTATCCTGCCAGTATGATGAGGAGACTGTATAGGTTAAGTTTAAAAAGACTACCTTTGAATAGCAGAAAACCAGAGCCTCCTATATATTATGATTATTTAAAAGGGTATGGAGAAGATAAAGTTAAAAACATCCATGCCATTTCTCCAAAGGGAGACAAAGATATTAGGGAAATAAAACTTAGAGCTAAAAAGCTTCTAAATAATAATACTCCTAATGAGGCATTGAGATTAATTAGAACCAAAAAGAATATTTTTATAGATAAAAGTGAATATGACCAAATTGTTGGTAATATCTCATTATCATTTTACTCTAATCTTGAGATAGAGAAAGCATATAGATTAATAAAGAAAGCTGCAAAAAGGTCAGGTAATGTTAATCCTTGGTTACTATGGCGTGCTGGATTAACTTCAATGAGATTAGGAAAAACTGCGGAAGCATTAGGATACTTTTCTAATTGTGTAGTAGATAATTTAAGCTATGATTGGGTAGCATCTGCTTGTGCATATTGGGCTTCACGTATTCATAGAGCAAATAAACGTAAAGAAGGAGAAAAGTATTTAATTTATGCCTCTAAAAGTAATAGAACCTTATATGGACATCTTGCAAGGGAGAAACTGAACGTTGAGGAGCCTTATGAGTGGGGTATACCTGAGCATAGGGATTATAAATTAGAATCACTTTTTAAATATCAAGAAATAAAACGAGCGGTGGCGTTAGTTGAGATAGGGTTATACGGAGAAGCCGATCTTGAAATTAGACAACTTTATGGAAAGTTAAATGGAAATCAAATAGAACGATTGCTTTTATTGTCTGAAAAACTTCATTTGCCAGCAGTGTTGATAAGGTTGGGATCCAAATTATCTTATAAGAAGACTGTACCAATTATGAGGGGGCTTTATCCTGCTCCAGATTGGGATCTTAAAAATAATTATTTTCTTGATAAGGCCTTATTATTTGCTTTGATAAGGAAAGAGTCTGCATTTTATCTAAAGGCTAGAAGTCCAAGAGGAGCAAGAGGATTAATGCAATTAATGCCAAGAACTGCAAGTAGAATAGAGGGAGATAGAAGTTTGAGAGGAAGAAA
>CAYRXL010000097.1:1881-7011 GCA_964428295.1 uncultured Alphaproteobacteria bacterium | reverse complement strand
TATTGTGTTCAACTGTTGCGCATTTCGAATTATACTTTGGAAAACCTCCTAGAAAAGGAAAAATTTCTAAAGGTTTGTTTTTAATATTTGTTCCTCTGTACCAAGATTTACAACCGTAATAGAGACTTCCTTTTGCAAGGGATTTACAATACTTTACCCAATTTTTTTCAGCCGAACTACAAATTTCAATTTCTTTGTAATTTTTGGTCTCCATATACTGAAGACAGTTGGCTATCCAATTTACTTGCTGTTCTATTGAAACTATCATATTACTAAGAACTGAGGGACTAAAAGGTCCATTTATGGTAAACATATTAGGAAATCCAGAAATACTTATACCAAGAAAACTTCTAGTTTTTTTCTTCCATTTTTCTCTTAACTTCAATCTATTTTTTCCTACTATGTTTATATCTAATAGTGGTCCTGTAATTGCGTCAAAACCAGTTCCCAATATTATTACATCCAAATTATAATCATTTTTGCTCAGCTTTAGCTTATTTGTTAATAATTTTTTTATCTTATTTTTTTCAATATCAATTAAGAAGACATTCTTTCTATTAAAAGTTTCGTAATACCCTGAATCAACTGCTAACCTTTTACAACCTAGTGGGTATTTAGGAGTTAATAATTTTGCAGTGTTTTTATCTTTGACAATTTTACTTATTTTGTTTTTTACAAATTTAGCTGCTAATTTATTTGCACTTGGGTTTGTAGTAATATCTTTAAAAGAAGCTAAGAAGGGTATTCCACCTTTTTTCCAGTGTTTTTCAAATGTGGACAGGTTCTTTTTATATGTCTTTTCTAAAGCAGACTTTTGATTAATTTCATACAGCATAGCTGTAAATGTTTTATTTGCTCTAGATCTAACTGATGCATAATTTTTCTTAATCTGGTTTATAGTTAAATCATTATCAAAGCCTTTAGGGATTCTTTTTCTTGAATTAGTTAATAATTTTATATTTTTATATTCTATATTATTTGCTGGCACTGAATAGTGGGGTGTTCTTTGGAAAACATACAAATTTTTTGCTTTTTTAGCTATGATAGGTATTGCTTGTATTGCTGAAGAACCTGTTCCAATTACTCCTACGTTTTTACCCTTAAATGAAATTCTTTCTTTAGCCCACTCTCCAGTATGTATTATTTTTCCTTTGAAATTGTTTTTTTTAAGTATGGTAGGAGTGTATGTTTTTGATAAAGGACCCGTTGCCATAATTAGGAAATTGGAAAAGAAAATTCTTTTTTTATTAGTATTTAGTTTCCATCTTTTTGTTTTTTCATCATAGTTTGCTTTTTTTATAGTGCTATTGAAGATAATATTTTTTTTAAGGTCAAACTTTTTAGTAACATATTTAGCATAATTTAGTATTTCTTTTTGACTTGCATATTTCTCTTTCCAGTTCCATTCTTTTTGAAGATCTGAGGAAAACTGATAAGAATATTGAATGCTTTCTACATCACACCTTGCACCTGGGTAAGAATTCCAAAACCATGTTCCGCCTATGCTAGAAGATTTTTCTACAATTATTGATTTAAAATTTAAGGACCTAAACTTATAAAGAGCATATAAACCTGCAAACCCTGCTCCTACTATTATTATATCGTAATTATTACTTGCTTGCTTTTTATTCATTTTCTTAACTTATAATAAATTATCATATCTTTATTAATAATTATATTTTTTATAACATTATCAATATATTTAATTTAAAAACTTCTATTTTTGAGTAAGATAGAGGAAAATATAAGTAGACTAATTAATAATAATGGAAGGAATATTAACTCATTATATACTATATCATTAAATGTCGGTGGTTCTTCGTTATTGTTAATTATTTCCATAATTCCTACACCTAAAGCTACATATATGAAACTCCCTGGTATGATACCAATGAGCGTTGCAAATATGAATATTTTTTTCTCCACTTTTAATATTGCAGATATTATATTGCAAGTCCAGAAAGGCATGACAGGTATGATTCTTAATAATAACAACCATTTAAGGGGTTGAGAATTAAACTTGATTCTTAGCTTATTGACCCACATGTGGTTGTAACTATTTTTAAAATATTTGTGGGCAATATTACTGGTATAGGTATAAACAACATATGCTCCAAATGTAGCTGATATAACTACTAAAGGAAGTATTTTCCATCCAAATATAGATGATCCCACTAATGTTAGTAATGCAGATAGAGGAAGAGACAAGCTAGTACTTAGAACATATAGTAAAGAGAAAAATATTAAAGAAGCATTATTACTAGTAGCATAATAATATAATAGATTATAATTTTTGATAAAATAATCCCAAATATAAAAATTTTTACTATTAATATAGAAAATAAGTAGTAAAACAATTAATATAAAAATAAATAATATTGGTTTCTTTATCATAACGCTCAATATATTGTAAACTTGAACCTTTTAAATAAACAAGAGAATTAGGTACTAAATAGCTAAAATATTTTTATGGGATAATATATGGAACACAAGGAAATAACTAATAAAGGTTTAATGAGAGAATATGAAATTATACTAAAATCTCAAGAAATTAATAATAATATGGATGAAGAATTAGATAGATTAGCGGCAACTATAAAGGTTTCTGGATTTAGACCTGGAAAAGTTCCACTATCTCTTGTTAAACAAAGGCACTCAAAAACTGTATTTAATAGTACGATAGAAAAACTGATTGACCAACATGGAAAGACAATTATAGAACATAATAAATTAAGACCAGCTATGACACCTAGAGTTAAATTGTTGTCAAAAATTGAAGAAGGTAAGGATATTAAAGCTTTGGTATCCATAGAAATTATTCCTAGTATAAAATTGATAGATATAAACAAACTTTCTTTTGCTAGATATTCGGCTGATATAACAGACAAAGATGTAGATTTGGTTTTAGGTAGGTTAGCAGATAGCCAAAAGCAATATATTAGTGTTTCAAGTAACAGGTCAGCTAAACTAGGAGATGGGGTAAGTGTAGATTATGAAGGACTTGAAATAGACAAACCAAATGAGAGTAGTGTGGGAAAGGATTTTAGATTAGTGTTAGGTTCTGCTAATAATCTTCCAGGTTTTGATGATAAAATTATAGGGTTAAAAAAGGGACAAAAAGTTAGTGTAAAGAGCATGTTTCCTAAAAATTATCCTAATGAAGCTCTAAAAGGTAAGGATGTAGTATTTAAAATAGAAGTAAAAGATATATTAGAACCAAAAAAAATAGAAATAGGTAAGGAATTAGCTGAAAGAAACGGGGCCAAAGATTTAGAAAGTCTTAAGAAGTCTATAAAGGAGCATCTTAAAAAAAATAATGATGATGTATCATTTTCTATAATTAAAAAGGAAATTTTAGATCTACTAGATAACAAACATGAATTTCAGCTGCCAGAATCGATGGTGAAGCAAGAATTTAATTCAATACTAGCGCAAAGTCAGAATGATATAAAAAGAGAAGGGAATGATGCAAAAGAAAGTAAAATTGATAAAAAATTAGAGAGTGAATATAAAAAATTATCTGAAAGAAGAGTTAAGTTAGGTTTAATCGTTTCTGAAATTGGATTAAAAAATAATGTTAAAATAGAGGAGAAAGAGGTTGAGAACGCTATTATTAAACATACTAAGCAGTATCCTGGAAAAGAGAATGAGATTATAGAGTATTATAAAAAGAACCCTCATGCAGTTGCTGCAATAAGGGGGCCTTTGTTTGAGGATAAGGTCATAAGATTGATTGTTAAGGAAAGTAAAATTAAAGAAAAGATAGTAAGCAATGAAGAATTGTCTCAAAAACTAGAATCAAGTCAATCTTTTCAGCAAGAAAAAGTAGATAATAAAAACGATCAAATAAAAAATGACAAATAAAATAACTTTTGGAGGAAATATTATGTCCATAGAAAAGATTTTCAATAGTTCGTTAATACCAATGGTTGTTGAACAAACAAATAGAGGTGAAAGGGCGTATGACATCTATTCTAGGTTATTAAAGGAAAGAATAGTTTTTTTGACGGGCCCTGTCACTGATGAAGTGGCCAGTGTAATAATAGCTCAATTTTTATTTCTAGAAGCTGATAATCCGAAAAAAGACATATATTTTTACATTAACAGTCCAGGAGGAATAGTAACTGCAGGTTTAGGTATTTATGATACTATGAATTATATCAAGCCTAAAATATCTACATTATGTGTAGGACAAGCCGCATCTATGGCATCATTAATGTTAGCAGCTGGAGCATCTGGCATGAGATTTGCTCTACCAAATGCTAGAGTAATGGTTCATCAGCCATCGGGAGGATTTTCTGGACAGGCTACAGATATAGAGATCCATGCTAAAGAAATACTAGAAACGAAAGAAAAATTAAACATGATTTATGTTAAGCATACTAAGCAAAAAGTAGATATCATAAGGGAAGCATTGGAAAGAGATACCTTTATGAATCCTGAAGAAGCAAAAAAGTTCGGGATTATAGATAGTATAGTAACTGAAAGAGTTTCTGAAAAAACTGAAAAGACTTAAGATAAATCAATGGAAGTATAATATTTTTTTTGTAATTGTCGTTTTTTATTATATAGTAAATTAGATAAGTAAGATAAGAAAGATAAGTAAGGATAACAAAAGTATAATTTTATTGGAAGAAACATGAGTAAGGATTCAAGTTCAGATAGCAAAAATACTCTTTATTGTTCGTTTTGTGGAAAAAGTCAACATGAGGTTAAGAAGCTTATAGCAGGTCCTACAGTTTTTATATGTGACGAATGTGTAGAATTATGCATGGATATAATTAGGGAAGAAAATAAGACTAATATAGTACAAAAATTAGAAGGAGTTCCGACCCCTTCTGAAATTTTTGATGTTTTGAATGATTATGTCATAGGTCAGAAGCATGCTAAACGCGTATTGTCTGTTGCTGTACATAACCATTATAAAAGACTGTATCATACAAATTCTAATGATGGAGTAGAGTTATCTAAATCAAATATACTGTTAATAGGACCTACAGGATCTGGGAAGACACTATTAGCTCAAACTTTGGCAAGAATTATTGATGTTCCATTTACAATGGCAGACGCAACTAGTCTGACAGAAGCAGGATATGTTGGAGAAGATGTAGAAAATATTATTCTTAAATT
>CAYRXL010000097.1:0-1871 GCA_964428295.1 uncultured Alphaproteobacteria bacterium | reverse complement strand
AAATCTGATAATCCATCGATTACTAGGGATGTGTCAGGAGAAGGCGTTCAGCAGGCACTATTAAAAATTATGGAGGGTACTATTGCAAGTGTTCCGCCGCAAGGAGGAAGAAAACACCCTCAACAGGAATTTTTGCCGGTTGACACTTCAAATATTTTATTTATATGTGGTGGAGCATTCAGTGGATTAGAAAAAATAATTTCTAAGAGAGGGCAAGACGCTAGTATTGGCTTTAGTGCTAAGATTTCTGATCCTGACGAGAGAAAATATTCTGACCTAGTAGGTAATGTTGAGCCAGAAGACCTATTAAAATATGGTTTGATTCCTGAATTTATTGGAAGATTACCAGTAATAGCTTCCCTTGAAGACTTGGATGAAAAAGCCTTAGTTGAAATACTAACTGTTCCAAAAAATGCTCTTATAAAACAATACAGTAAGATGTTTGAGATGGAAGATGCTAAATTAAGATTTACTAAAGATGCCCTTAAAGCAATTGCAAAAAAAGCTATTCTCCGTAAAACGGGCGCTAGAGGACTTAGATGAATATTAGAAGAGATTCTTCTTGATACTATGTTCGATCTGCCTTCAAGAGATAATATCAATGAAGTAGTAATTAATGGCGACGTAATAGAAGGCAAATCAACTCCTATTGTAGCTTATAGTAGTCCTGGTAAAGATATCGAAACTAGTGCCTAACTTTTTTTTACTTGAAAAAATACCTAATAAACATCATTTTAATTATTATGAGTAAAATGTTTTATATATACTATATCTAGTATGTTTGTTATTATTTGATAAAGATATTGTAGGATACTAAAAATGAGCACCATTGAAAAAAAATCTATTCCACTACTACCTTTAAGAGATATTGTGGTTTTCCCTGATATGATAGTTCCATTATTTGTTGGTAGAGAAAAATCAGTCTTAGCTCTAGAAAGCATAATGAGCAGTAAAAATGAAGACAAAACAATAATTCTTATGACACAAAAAGATGCGACAGTAGATGATCCTAAAGAAAAAGATATGTATAAAGTTGGGGTTCTAGCCACAGTATTACAAATGTTAAAACTTCCAGATGGTACAGTAAAAGTATTAGTTGAAGGAGGTAACAGAGTATCGATTAAAAAAATAGTAGATGAGAATAAATTTATCGAAGCTACAATTGAAGTGCTTCATGAAGCGCAGGATGCTGATACAAATGATAAAGAAGTAATAGCTTTAACAAGGGCTATTAGCGAACAATTTGAATCTTATGGTAAGGTTAATAAAAAGATAACAAGGGAAGTATTATCCTCTGTAAATCAAATAAGTGATCCAGAAAAATTGTCAAACGCTGTAGCTGCGCAATTAAACATAAAAATATCGGATAAACAGAAGATACTTGAGTATAGTTCCATAAAGAAGAAATTAGAAAAAATTCTTGGTCTTTTAGAAGGTGAGTTAGGGGTGTTAAAGGTTGAGAAGAAAATTAGGTCTAGAGTGAAGAGACAGATGGAAAAAACGCAAAGAGAGTACTATCTAAATGAGCAATTAAAGGCAATACAAAGAGAATTGGGAGATAATGAAGAAGGTAAAGATGAGAATGACCAATATGCACAAAAGATAAATAATTTAAAACTGACTAAAGAAGCAAAGTCGAAAGCCGAAAGTGAGCTGAAAAAATTAAGATCTATGAGCCCCATGTCAGCCGAGTCAACTGTCGTAAGAAATTATTTAGATTGGATTCTTGGAGTTCCCTGGCAGCACATGACTAGAGTAAAAAATGATTTAGGCTACGCTCAGAAAATTTTAGATGAAGATCATTATGGTTTAGAAAAAGTAAAAGAACGCATTATTGAGTATTTGAGTGGTCAAAAAAGAGTAAAAAAAAT
>CAYRXL010000096.1:6812-7021 GCA_964428295.1 uncultured Alphaproteobacteria bacterium | reverse complement strand
TTAAAAAAATTAAAATTAAATATATACAAAGGTACGGATACGCAAACCATTTAGGATGGTTTTTGACCAGAAAACCCGGAGGACATGAATATTTTAAAAAATATAGTAATAAAAAAACTGAGGATAGCTATGCACAAAGTCTTATTAAAAAAAAACAAACCGACACACTAATTGCCATAGGAGAAAATTAATATGATACTTTGCTTTGC